>CAINMG010000097.1 GCA_903850725.1 Candidatus Staskawiczbacteria bacterium | reverse complement strand
TTAATTCATTAAGATTATTTGATATTAAAATTTTAATTAATAAAAATATCCAAATTGCTATAATGAATAACTCAGTTGCCATGGTTTTAATGTGAAACAATCTATATTTTATTGTTGCATATCCAAAGAGAAAGGGGTAAAAAGCTACTAAAAAATTTCCATATGGAACAATGGGAATATTATACCAAAGGAAAAAATTACTTAAACCTCCGGCAAAAGCCAAAATTGCTCCAGTAAAAACATAGGCTAATCTTTTTCTATCTTGTCCAAGAGAATTTTTATAATTTTTATAAATTAGTCTTCCTGAGTAAACCACTAAACAAATATATAATACAAATAAATAAAAGTGATATAAAATTCCTGGGTTTGGCCAAAATGGGAAAAACAATTTTTGTGTTACATTTGTTATAAAAAGATTTGAAAAAGATATTGAAATAAATAATAATCCAAGAATATAAACCAACCTTACAGCGGTTTTTTGTATTTTTTCTATTTTTAATAATGAAACTATCCAATGGAAATAAAAAACAGGAATTAATATTGATCCAATAGACAGCATCCTTACCCAAAAAATAGCATCGGTTGGATTATTGCTTGAAAGCCACTGCCAATAACTAAAAGACCAAAGTCCAGTTGCAAGCACAATTAAAAAATAAAGACGATTTAGCTTATCTCGCCAATTATGAAAAATAATAAAAACACCCAGACCTAAAGTAACAAGGCCATTTACAAATCCAGAAATTGCAAATATTTCTAAAATATTCATTTTATTTTTTTATTATTGCCACAATATGATTTTGCAGTGGTTCAATTATAATTTCACCTTTTTCTTTTGAGAAACCAGACTCGATTAAGAGTCTAGATAAATCTGGCGCAAATCTATAATACATTTTTGGCCATCCCATTTTTATTATAAATGGTTGCTCCTTATTTGGAACAATATTACCAACCATAAATAAACCATTTTCCTTTAATGTGCTGCGGATTTGTGTAAAAACTTCTTTTGACCTATCGTCTCTAAAATAGTCAAGCAAGCCAACCATCTCAACAATATCAACAGAATTTTCTTTAACTAAGAATTTAACATTTTGTGCCAAATCATTTATCCACTCAAATTTTTCATACATATTAAATTCTTTTGCCAATTCTTTGCCAAGTTCAATAGCTTTGGTACTTTTATCAATATTTATTACAGAAATATTCCACCCTTTTAATTGTTCAGAATATTTATCTAAAACCTCAACAATCCCTCTTGCAGAACCTCCGCCAATAGTAAGAATCTTAATTTCTTTATCTTTTTTATTTTGCAAAATATTTATGATTTCTTTTTCTAAATTGTCTTTTACAATTTTAAGTCTATTCCTAACTCCTTTTGTTTGGGCAACAAAGTGATGCCAAAAGAGATCAGCTAATCCTTGAATGATACCTCGTGAAAATATTTTTCTTCTATATCTTCCATACATAACTTCTAAAGCTTTGGCCGAGCCAACATTTTCCATAACAATTACAGCATCATTACTGGAAGATTTCATAAATTTCTGTAAAAAAGATTCGGGTAAATTATTTAAAATTGGTATAGTAAAAAACCTCACAAAATCAACAAAATAATTATTTTTTTCTAAACCTTTTATATTTGCAATATACGTTTTCATTTTTTTATTTAGATTAAGAAGTTACTATTAATATATTTTATCATTTTTCTAAAATAGAAACAATAAATAGTTATTCACTTGATTAAAATAGACAAATAAATTTGTTTATAGTAGAATATATTATGCTTAGAAAATTTTTACATTGGCTCAAGTTAGTTTTGGAAAAACTTGATCATAAAAGAGATCAGATACTTTTTTATTTTATAAAGAAATTCTGGCCAAGGTGGATAAAGCCTAATCACTTAACATATTTAAGACTTATAATTGGTACATTGCTTTTTGTGCTATTGTTTTATTATGAAGTAGAAAATAAGAATTTAATTATCGCTTTGTTTGTGGTAGGGGTTCTGACTGATTTATTTGATGGCTCTGTGGCAAGGTGCCTTGATATGAAAACAAAATTTGGAGCTATTATTGATCCTGCTGCTGACAGGATAATTATTTTACCTATTGCAATTTATAGTTTAATTACTGATCACCAATGGCTTTTGTTTTTGATACTTTGTTCTGAGATAATAAATGGTTTGGCATCAGCTTATGCTATGGCTTATAATGTAGACAGTTACCCTAATATTTTTGCTAAAACCAAAATGGTTTTGCAATCATTTGCCTTGGGTTTAGTTTTAATAGTTTGGCCAAAAAGCCCTGGAATAATAATAATCGATATTTTGTGGATTTCTATGGTGCTTATGATATTATCTATATTTTTAAAAGTAATTGATATTTATTCTAAATTAAATATTAAAAATTTAGCAAATAAGCAAATTAAAATAAAAAAATAAAATTATGACAAAAATTAAGCATCAAATTAAAATATATAATACGCTGACCAAGAAAAAGGATTTAATTAAACCAATTAAAGGTAAAAAAATTAATTTATTTGTTTGTGGTCCAACTGTTTATGATTTTTCTCATTTGGGACACGCAAGAGCATATGTTACTTTTGATACAATAGTAAAGTATTTAAGATTTTCAGAGTTTAAAGTCTTCTATTTACAAAATATTACTAATATTGATGATAAAATAATTCAAAGAGCTAGAGAAAAAGGAGTATCTGTTTTGGATTTGGCTTTGGCGTTTGAAAAAGAATATTTAAAAGATATGAAAGCTCTGGGGGTAAGTGCGGTGACAAAATATGCAAGGGCTACAAATTTTATAAAAGATATAATTTCGCAGGTAGAAAGACTTGAGAAAAAAGGATTTGCTTATAAAGTTGATAATGATGGAATGTATTTTGATATTGCAAAATTTAAAGGTTATGGCAAGCTTTCTGGCAGAACTGTAAGCGGTGCTCAGGATGCAACTTCAAGAATTGATTATAGTGTGCAGAAAAAAAATCGAGGAGATTTTTGTTTATGGAAATTTACGCAAACAGATAATGAGCCAAAATGGAAAAGTCCATGGGGGAGTGGAAGGCCCGGGTGGCATATTGAAGATACTGCAATTTCTGAAAAGTTTTTTGGAGCACAATATGATATTCATGGAGGGGCAATTGATTTAATATTTCCGCATCATGAAGCTGAGGTCACACAAATGGAAGCAATTTCAGGTAAGATACCTTTGGTGAAATATTGGATTCATGTTGGTTTTTTGACTATAAATGGACAAAAAATGTCAAAATCATTAGGAAATTTTACGATAATTTCTGATTTCTTAAAAAGATATTCAAAAGAACAAACAAGATTTTTGATAGTAAAAAGCTTATGGTCTTCTCCGCTAGATTATACTGAATCGGCAATGGTCGAGGTAAAAGTGGCTTTAGAGAAAATTGAAGAATTTCTACGAAAGTTAAAGGTTATAAAGTCAAAAGTTATAAAGAAAAACAAAAAAGTTGACGAGCTACTTAAAAAAACAAAGTTAGATTTCTATAAACAATTAGATGATAATTTTAACACACCAAAAGCTTTTGCTGTGCTGTTTGATTTTATAAAAGAAATAAATAAATTTTTAGATGAAGAGAGTATTATTGGTAAAAAAAGCGCTGATGAAATATATAATTTTTTTGTAGAAATAAATAAGATTTTTGGGATAATTAATTTTTCAAAAACTAAAAAACAGGTTGTTTCAATAGATATAAAAAAACTTGTAGAAGAAAGGGAATTAGCTCGTCTGAACAAAGATTGGCAAAAATCAGATGAATTAAGGGCAAAAATTGCTAAGCAAGGTTACGTTGTTAAAGATACTTCAAGTGGCCCAGTACTTGAAAAAGATTTATAAATTAAAATAAATAAAGGTCAATACTTGCTTGAGGGTTTTAATTTTGGTAGTGTAAAACATTATGGACAATAAAATGCCGGATAAATTACCGCCACAAAATGTTGATGCAGAACAATCACTGCTCGGCTGTTTAATGTTGGACAAAGATGCAATTATAAAAATTGTTGATTTTATTAAAGCAGAAGATTTTTATAAGGGAATTCATCAAGAAATTTTTCAGGCAATGGTTGATCTATATGAGAAGGCAGAGCCAATTGATATTTTGTCTGTGTCAGCAAAACTTAAAGAAAGGGAATTATTAGTTGAAATTGGAGGATCTTCATATTTGTCTTCTTTAATAAATTCAGTTCCTACTGCTACTCATATTTCTAATTATGCAAGAATAGTACGTCAAAAAAAGATTTTACGAGATTTAATTTCTGCTTCACATGAAATTGGGCTTTCAGCTTTTGATGAAACCGAAGATGTTGATGTACTGATAGACAAAGCAGAAAGAACGGTTTTTAATATTGGTCAGCGCGCTTTAACTCAGGCATTTACACCAATTAAAGATATTTTAGCAGAAACTTTTAACAGATTAGATGATCTTTCAAAAAATCAAGGCAAGCATAGGGGAGTGCCAACAGGTTTTAAAGCGCTGGATAATATTTTATCAGGCCTGCAAAATTCAGATTTAATTATTTTAGCTGCTCGTCCTTCTATGGGAAAATCTTCACTTGCAATGGATATCGCGCGCCATGTGGCAGTCTTTGAAAATAAACCAGTTGGAATTTTTTCTTTGGAAATGTCCAAAGATCAGCTGGCAGATAGAATGATAGCCAGCCAAGCAAATATTGATTCATGGCGTCTGCGAACCGGGCGTCTTTCAGATGGTGGCGCTTCTGGAGATAGTGATTTTTCTAGAATTCAACATGCAATGGGTACTTTGTCTGAAGCTCCTATATATATTGATGACGCAGGCTCTGTAAATATTTTACAAATGAGAGCTATGGCTCGCAGACTTCAAGCAAATAAAGGCTTATCACTTTTAATTGTAGATTATTTGCAATTAATGGAGCCTTCAAATAAATTTCAAGGATCAGTTCAGCAAATAACAGAAATTTCAAGAGCTTTAAAAATATTGGCCAAAGAGCTAAATATTCCGGTTTTAGCTTTGTCTCAGTTATCTCGTGCTGTGGAGCAAAGAGTTCCACAAATTCCAAGGCTAGCTGATTTAAGAGAATCTGGTTCAATTGAGCAAGATGCAGATGTGGTGTTGTTTATTTATAGAGAAGATAGATATAATGAAAATTCTTTGAAAAAAAATATTGCAGAAATTATTATTGCCAAACATAGAAATGGACCAATTGGATCTTGTGAATTATATTTTGATGAGCAACGCGTAAGTTTCCGCAATATTGAAAAAGGGGAGTACGGCTCAGAAGTTGGATAGTAATTAGTTTGTAGTTGGTAGTGAGTAGTTTGTAGTTTTTATTAAAAATTACTATGTAAAATTGCCACGACCGTGGCTTTTTTGCAGTGTAAGATTTTATTTTTTTAAAAAAATATATGAAAAGAGCCATTGACGAAAAGTCTTTGGCCTTTTAGATGTGTCCGCCGTCTCCAGCGCTCCGGAACTTCACCGGAGAACAGACTTTCGTCTGCTTTGATTACTGCCCGCTTTGAAGAGTCGGGTTGCCTCTTTTGACTATTACTGCGTTAGCTGGGAAAACCCTTCTCATCTGGGTTGTAGACAAGACCCGTCAGCTCGTACGTTCTCCAACTGTTTGGATCACGTGCGCGCCTCTCGGTGCATCCCGTCACGCAGTAGGAGATTCGAGAAACTCCCCAGCCGGTGTTGTTGTCACGGTCGCCCTTGATACCATCAAATTTCTCACCTTTGACGGTAACTCTGGCAACCACAACTCCGCAACACTCAAACTGGATTTCCCTCTCTAGAATCCAGTAGCCGTGGCAGTAACCGACCTTGGGTTCATGACGTTCCTTTCTGCGTATCGGCGAAGCCGAAACCCGGTTGAAGAAACATCTACCCCAATTCGGTTGCGGCAACATCACGGGCTCCCAGGTGGTTTCCGAAACCCCTTCGTAACCCTTAACTGCTAACTCCATCACGGCCTGAAGAGCGACGGCGATTGAAGCCGCGAACTTGTAGACGGTGGCGGGGGTTCGGGTGGTCTCCATGACATCCTCCTTTCTGAGCGTAAAGCTCATGGGGTAAGTTTGCATAGGGCATGGAGGGACCTACGCAAACGTAAGCATTATCGCTAGACCATCTAGCAACAATATTTAATTATAGCATTTTTAAGCAAGCTTGTCAATAGTGCGGGGTGGTTTTGTTTGTGATATCATAAAATCAATAAATTAAATATTTATGCTGTTTTTATGAATTATATAATTTGGTTAATTATTTCAGCATTATTTTTTGCAGTTGGGGAATTTTTATCAAAAAAATTTGCATTAAATCCCAAATTTTTATATGTAGCTTATATTCTGATTATATATTCAATTGGGGTTCTGGCTTGGTTGCCTGCAATTTTACAAAAAAATCAATTATCAATTGTTGGCACAATGTGGTCAGTTATGAGTTTGCTTACTACAATTTTAATTGGTGTATTAATTTTTAATGAAAGACTAAATGTAGCAGGATATGTGGGAGTAGCTTTTGCATTTTTGGCAATTATTTTATTATCACAAAGTTAAATTATTATATTATGGATATTATACAAAGACTTACAAATTTATTTTCTGATTTTCCTACGGTTGGGCCAAGAACTGCTCAAAGATTTGTGTATTACTTAATGAAGCAACCTAAAGAAAGAATTGAGGAAATCACAAATACAATTTTGGAACTTAAAAGCAAAATAAAATTTTGTAGTTTTTGTTTAAATCCACATGAAAATGAAAACTCACTTTGCTTAATTTGCGCAAATTACAATCGTAATAAAAATTTACTTTGCATTGTAGAAAAAGAACAAGACTTAATAAGCATTGAAAAAACAGGAAAATATAATGGACTTTATTTTATTTTGAATTTAGCTGGTAGCTTAACAAGAAACCAAGAAATAAATACTTTAAAGCTTGAAGGTTTAAAACAAAGAATTCAAAACCCAGAAAAATTTGGAATTAAAGATGCAAAATTTTTAGAAATGATAATTGCTACCAATCCAACTCCAGAAGGAATTAATTCTTCAGTTTTGGTAGAAAGAATTTTGAAAGATATTAAGCAGGATTTCAAAATAACTCATTTGGCGCGCGGTATTCCAGTTGGTGGGGAATTGGAATATGCAGATGAAGAAACTCTTGAGTCAGCATTTGAAGGCAGAAAATAATATTATTAATAAAAAAATAGTATGGATATAATAAATATTGATGATTTAAAGAAAATAGATTTGAGAATTGGGAAAATTGTGACTTGCCAAAAAGTGGAAGGTTCAGAAAAGCTTTTAAAGCTTGAAGTTGATTTTGGCAGTGAAATTGGTCAGCGCCAAATAATTTCTGGGATTGCCAAGTCTTATGAACCAGAATTTTTAATTGGTAAGCAAGCTTTGTTTATTGTAAATTTAGAGCCAAGAGAAATTATGGGAATGCAAAGTAATGGAATGATTTTGTGTGCTACTTTGGATAATTTACCAATAATTTTAGAGCCAGAAAAAGAAGTTTTGCCTGGCAGTCAAATAAAATGATATAATGAATTATGAAAAACTATATTAACAAAATATATAAAATTCATAAAGATTTTTGGACCAAGACTAAATTTTATGCTTTTTTAAATAGTTGTTTGTTTTTTATAATTGCTTTGGTGATAAAAGGTTATTCAGATAATTATGTAGATAGTTCTACTAGTACTTCAGTAGGAGATATTATTTTAGACAATATTCCTACAATAAATGTTGATGAAATTGTTATTCAAGCAACCTTGATATTTATGGCTATTATTTTGGTTTTGGGTATTTTAAAACCAAAATATTTATCTTTTGGTATAAAAACCTTAGGACTTTTTATAATTATAAGAGCATTTTTTGTGGGACTGACGCATTTGGGGGTAAATTTTCACCAAGTTGTTATGGACACTAGCACTATAGGATATAATATATATAATTTTTTGTTTTCTAGTAAAAGTGATTTTTTCTTTTCTGGGCATACAGGAATTCCATTTTTATTTGCATTAATATTTTATAAAGAAAAAAAGTTAAGATATTTTATGTTTTTATGCTCAGTATTTTTTGGAGTAATTATGCTTTTGGGACATTTGCATTATTCGATAGATGTTTTTGCAGCTCCATTTATGACTTATGCAATTTATAAAATTGCAGAAAAACTATTTTATAAAGATCTAAAATTAATTAATTTAAGTTAAGATATGTTAGAAAATTTAAAGGGGCTTACAGAAAAAGAAGCTAAAGAACAATTAGCAAAAGATGGATTCAACGAATTACCTTCGGAAAAAAGGCGAAGCGTTATTTTTTTATTACTAAAGGTTTTAAAAGAGCCAATGCTTTTGCTTTTGTTGGCTTCTGGACTTATTTACTTATTGCTTGGTGATATTAAAGATTCTCTGATACTTTTGTCATTTATATTTCTAATGATTGGCATGACTTTTTATCAAGAAAGAAAAACCGAAAGAGCTTTGGAATCTTTAAAAGATTTGGCTAGCCCCATGGCTTATGTCTTGCGCCAAGGACAAAGAGAAAGAATAAAAAGTAGGGAAGTGGTAAGGGATGATATTTTGATTTTACAAGAAGGCGATCGAGTGCCAGCTGATGCTGTGATTGTAAGTTGTGTTAATTTGACTATTGATGAGTCTTTGCTTACAGGTGAATCTTTGCCAGTGTCAAAATCTGAATGGGATAATAAGCAAAAATTAAATCAGCCCGGTGGAGATAAGCAACCTTTTGTATTTGCAGGAACAATGGTAACTTCTGGGACAGGTTTTGCTAAAGTTTTGCAAACAGGGGTGAACACGCAAATGGGTAAAATTGGTAAATCTTTGCAGTCAATTAAGCAAGAAGATACTTTACTTAAAAAAGAAACAGCTAAGATTGTGAGATATTTTGCGGTTATGGGAATTTCTTTTTGTGGGTTGTTGGTTTTAGTTTATGGATTTGTTAAGCAAGATTTTATGGGAGGGATTTTGTATGGATTAACTTTGAGTATGTCTATTTTACCAGAAGAATTTCCAGTTGTTTTGATTGTATTTTTGGCTGTAGGGGCTTGGCGAATTTCCAGATATAAAGTTTTAACAAGAAATACACAGGTAATAGAAACTCTTGGGGCTTGCACTGTGCTGTGTGTAGATAAAACAGGAACTTTGACTAAAAATGTCATGAGTTTAGGAGAAGTTGTGGGCATTAAAAAAGATGTATTAAGCTGTGCACTGTTAGCTAGCAAACAAGAACCATTTGATCCAATAGAAAAAGAAATAAAAAAGAAAGTAAATGAATTTATTTTGGATTTTGGTATAAAGCATAAAGCTTGGGAAATTGTCAAAGAATATCCTTTTACAAAACAAATATCTGCTATAACTCATGTTTGGAAAAATAAAAATAAACATTATGCATTTTCCAAAGGCTCGCCAGAAGCGATCTTAAGTTTATGTAAGTTGTCAGATAAAAAAGAAAAAGAACTACATTTAGTAATTAAAGATTTGGCTCGCAAGGGCTATAGAATTTTGGGTGTAGCTAAGGCAGTTTTAAATACTAAAAAATTTCCGGAAACTCATAGGGGTTTTGATTTTAAGTTTGTTGGTTTTTTGGCTTTTTCTGATCCTGTAAAGTCTGACATTAAAGACGCTTTAAAAGAAGCTTATAATGCTGGTATAAGAGTTGTTATGATAACAGGGGATTATCCTATAACAGCGCAGCATATTGCAGGGCAAATTGGTTTGCATAGGCCAGAAAATTATATTGAAGGCAAGGATTTAGAAAATATGTCAGAAAAAGAATTGCAAGAAAAAATAAAAAATGTAAATATTTTTGCTAGAATCATTCCAGAGCAAAAATTAAAAATAGTAAATGCTTTGAAAGCTAACGGAGAAATAGTAGCCATGACAGGGGATGGGGTAAATGATGCTCCAGCTTTAAAATCTGCAAACATAGGTATTGCTATGGGCAGGGGCACAGATGTGGCTCGTGAGTCTTCGGAACTTGTTTTGCTTAATGATGATTTCCCATCTATTATTGAGGCTGTAAAAATGGGCCGAAGGATTTATGACAACCTCAAAAAAGCAATGAATTATATTATTACAATTCATATTCCAATTGCAGGTATGGCGATTTTACCAATACTTTTTAACTTTCCAATTGTTTTTATGCCACTCCATATTGCTTTCTTAGAATTTATAATTGATCCTACTTGCTCTATGGTTTTTGAAGCAGAAAAAGAAGAACTAAACACAATGAAAAGACCTCCGCGCAAATTAAATGTTCCAATGTTTTCATTAAAATCAATTTCTTTTGGCGCATTGCAGGGAGTAATTGTTTTGCTATCAGTGCTGGTAGTTTTCTTTTTTGCTATTAATTCTGAAAAATCAGAAGCAGAGGTAAGGACAATGACATTTTTGGCAATTGTACTTTCAAACTTAATGTTAATTTTAACAAATCTTTCTTGGAGCAAAAATTTTGTTAAAACTATAAAACAAGGCTCAAGTGCTTTATGGATTGTTTTGGCTGTGGTTTTGTTCGCGCTTACTTTGGTTTTGTATGTGCCATTTTTTACTGGAATTTTCCATTTTGCCAAATTAAGTTTTGTAGAAATTATGGTTGTTTTGGTAGCTAGTTTTGTGGGAGTCATGTGGCTGGAAATCTTTAAAATTTATAATAATAGGAAAATTTAATAATAAATAATATGGCAGAAAGTAATTTCGCATTTATAGACGGTCAAAATTTAAATCTTGGTATAAAAAGTCTTGGTTGGAAATTGGATTATATTCGTTTTAGAAAATATCTTTTAGAAAAATATTCTATAACTACTGCATATTATTTTGTTGGTTATGTTGCTGGTAATCAGCCATTATATTCTGAATTGCAAAAAGCCGGCTATGTTTTAGTTTTTAAGCCGACTATCCCAGATGGCGACGGGAAAATAAAGGGCAATATAGATGCTGATTTGGTTTTACAGGCAATGATTGATTTTCCAAATTATGATAAAGCAATTATAGCAAGTAGTGATGGTGATTTTTATTCACTTGTAAAACATCTTTATAAAAATAAAAAGCTTCGCTTTGTGATGAGCCCTTATGTAAAAACTTGTTCCAGTTTGCTAAAAATAGAAGCAAAAGAAAGAATTGTATTTATGGATAATTTAAAAAATAAACTTGAGCATAAATGAAAAAGCACCGCCGGAGGACGAAACCTCAAGAAGTGCCTTTTCCTATGTATAATTAATCTTATCACAAGATGAGTGTATGTCAATAGCAAAAAATAATCAGGTTATCGCGTGATAACCAAAAGCTATTTTAAAAATAATTAAAAAGCCCTTCGACAAGGCTCGGGCAAGTAAAAAATTATGGCAAGACAAAATAAATTTTGGAAAGCATTATTATATCTTACAAACAATGAGGAAAGTTCCAGGCACGAACAGTATTTTGATATAATATTTTTGGTTATAAATACAATTGCTTTGATCGCGGGAATTTATTTGTTTATAGCGCAAAATGCACCGGAGTGGATTCCAGTGCTTGTAATAGAATACACTTGGGCTTTTGATAATATGCGAAACAATAGAAGCTAAAAATATGGAAATTGATAAAAATAAAATTTATTCTATATCGGAATTTGTGGGAGTGTTGAATGATGACCTTAAGTGGATGAAAGCAAAGATTGTGGGTGAAGTTGTGGACCCTAAAATTTGGCCATCTGGGCATGTGTATTTTTCTTTGAAAGATGAAAAAGACGGCTCGGTTTTAAACTGCATTATTTGGGGATCAAAATATAGATTATTTGGAATTAATTTGGAGCAAGGAATGAAAATTGTAGCTTTTGGAAAACCTGAAATTTATAGTGCTAATGGCAGACTTTCATTTATTTGTGAAACAATTGAGCTAGCTGGAGAGGGGGATTTAAAAAAGCAATATGAACTGCTTAAGAAAAAGTTAACAGAAGAAGGTTTGTTCGCAATTGAAAACAAAAGGCCAATTCCAAAATACCCACAAAAAATTGGAGTAATTACTTCAAAACAAGGAGCTGTAATTCATGATTTTTTAAATAATATTGGTAAGTTTGGATTTAAAATTACAATGATAGATTCGCGCGTGGAAGGGCAGGCGTCTGTGGAAGATTTGCTGGGCGCAATTAAAACTTTTAGAGCAAAAGATATTGATGTGCTTGTAATAATTCGTGGAGGAGGGTCTATGGAATCTTTAATGGCTTTTAACAATGAACTTTTGGTTCGTGAGGTGGCGGGTTTTCCTGTCCCAGTTATAGTTGGTATTGGGCACGATCAAGATGTGCCTTTGGTGTGTTTAGCATCTGACAGTTCGCAGTCCACCCCAACTGCTGTAGCGAATTTGCTTTCTGCTTCTTGGGAACAAGCGTTACTTGAAATTTTTAGATATGAGAAAAAGATTTTTGCTAATTTTGGTTTAATTTTTGAAAAGTTTAAATTAATTGAAAATAAATTGTTTTTAAGTTTCTCTAACTTTAAAAATTTATTTACAAATATAAAAATAAATTTAAATAATTTGCAAGATAGATATTTTTCAGGTTTTAAAAATTTAATTTTATCAGTAAATCAAAATTTAATTCACTCAGAAAAAATAGTTTCTTCAAATAGTCCAGAGCGTCAATTAGGCTTGGGTTATAGTATAGTTTCAAAAAGTGGTAAGGTTGTAAGAAAAACCACGGATGTAAAAATGGGGGATAATTTAGATATAAAAGTTTCAGATGGAGTTATAAATACTCAAGTAAAATTATAAGTGAAAATATGAAAAATGCAATTTTATTTGTTCATGGTCTTAATGGTAATAAAAATCAATATCAATCAATAATAAAGTATTTAAGAAAAAAAGGCTTTAATAAGTTCTATGAATTTTGTTACTCAAATAATAAAGGACAAGTTTCAATCAAGGAAATAGCAAAAGAATTAAGTATTTTTATTAGTAATAATATTACAGAAGATAAATTTGATGTTATTAGTATTAGCCAAGGTGGAATTATTTTTTTAACTTATTTAAAATATTTTAAAAATAAAGAAGTTGGTAAAATTTTTACTCTTTGTTCTCCACACGATGGAAGTTTATTTGCATATTTTGGTAAAAGACCAGGATTTATTGATTTAAAGCCCAAAAGTAATTTATTGATTGATATAGAGCGATTTGTGAAAGATAGCAATTTAGATATATATTCTGTATTTACTCCCTTTGATTTGATGGTTTTTCCCGGGTGGAATGCAAAGCTAAATTATGGTAAAGTTAAAATGGTTTTAGCACCATTACATCCATTGGTATTTATGTGGCCAACAGTTAAAAAGTTTATTTATAAAAATTTAATTAAATAAAATTATGACAAAAGAAACAAATAATTTAAATGAGAATTTAAAAAAACTTGCAGAAATTGCTTCTTGGTTTGACAAAATGAAAGAAATTGACGTGGAGGAGGGGCTAGCTAAAGTAAAAGAAGCTGTTGTTTTGATAAAGCAGAGCAAAGAAAGGCTTAAAGAAATAGAAAATGAATTTGAAGAAATCAAGAAAGATGTAGAGGAAACCAAATAAAAAATTTAATTATGGATTTTAAAGTGATATCTTTTCTAGTAATTTTGGGATTTGTGGCGATTTATTTTTTTGTGTATTTTTTGTACGTATTTTTTTATTTTTTGTTGCCAATGTTTTTTTGGGGAGCATTTTTTGCAAAAACTGATGATGTCTCGCTTCAAAATATGATTAAGTTGGCAAAAATAAAGCCTGGGGACATAGCAGTTGATTTGGGCTCTGGGGATGGTAAAATAGTTATTGCTATGGCCAAAGCCGGAGCAATAGCTTATGGGTTTGAGATAAACCCATTTTTGGTTTGGGTGTCAAGAATTAAAATAAAAAAAGCTGGGCTTAACGGCAAGGCGTTTGTGTATTGCAAAAATTTTTGGAAAGAAGATTTGTCAAAATATGATGTAGTAATGATGTTTCAATTAAGTCATGTTATGGCAAGTCTTGAGAAAAAGTTAGAAAAACAATTAAAAGGTGGAACAAGAGTTTTAGCAAAGTATTTTGTGTTCCCTAATTGGAAGGCAATTGAAAGCTTGGGTATGATAAATTTATATAAAAAGTAGAATTTAATAAATTATGACAAGTAAAATTAATAATTTTATAATCACTGTAGTGATTTTAGCAATTTTTATAGTTGGGGGATATTTTTTGTGGCAAGATCAGCAAAATGTTAACTTAACAGATATGGATAAGTTCGCAAAATGTTTAAAATATAGGGGTGCAGTATTTTATGGTGCATTTTGGTGTGCTCATTGTAGTAGTCAAAAAAGTATGTTTGGTGATTCAAAAAAATTTATTCCTTATGTTGAATGTTCAACTCTTGATGGGCAAAAGCAAACTCAAAAATGTAAGGATGAGGGTGTAACAAGTTACCCAACTTGGAAATTTGCGGATAATTCAAAGCAGACAGGGGAAATTTCCCTACAGAATTTAGCAGAGAAAACAGGTTGTGAGTTGTCACAATAAATAAATAGAATGAAGGGCGTCTTTAAGGGGGCGCTTTTGTTGTCATTAAATTAGATTTGTCATGAAAATATTTAGAAGATATTCAGCTCGCAAAAGAGAAAAAGCCATGCATTTTGTAGAAAATAGAATTAATTATTTTA
>CAINMG010000096.1 GCA_903850725.1 Candidatus Staskawiczbacteria bacterium | reverse complement strand
TTTTCTTATGAGTAAATTAATTTTATTACGACATTTAAAATCACAGTGGAATGAGGACGATAGATTTGCTGGTTGGACAGATGGTCCAATTGCTAAAAAAGAATCGAGCAAGGCAATTGATTTGGCAGGCCAAGTTTTTGAGAATAAAATAGATGTTGTCTACACATCTTCGCTATTTCGTAATCAAGATACTGTAGCTAGGATTTTTGAAGCAATTGATGTCAAATACCCATTTTTTATCCATTTAGATAAAGGTAAAATGCAAAAATGGGGCAACCACACAGATATATCGGAAAATGATGTTCCTTGCTATGTCTCAGAAAATTTAAATGAAAGATACTACGGCAAGCTTCAAGGACTTGATAAAATAGACACAATTGCAAAATATGGAAAAGAAAAAGTAGAGCTTTGGCGTAGAAGTTATAATGTGGCTCCTCCGGGTGGAGAGTCAGAGAAAATAGTTTATAATAGAACAATTCCTTTTTTTAAAAAGTTTATTGAAAAAGACATAAAATTAGAGAAAAATATTCTAATCGTAGCAAGTCATAATAGCTTAAGAGCAATTGTTAAATATATTGAGAAAATTTCTGATGAGAATATTAATCAAGTTGAACTTCCTTTCGCAGGAATTTTAGAATATGATTTTGATAGCAACTTTGATCTTAAAAGTAAAAAACATTTTGAGGGGTTGCATTAAAAATTAATTAAAGTATAATAATAAAATATTATAATTAACTTGCCCGCCTTTGGTGGGAAATAAAAATATATGAAAATAGGTAAAATAAATCTTGGGAAAATTAAATTAGATCAGAATTTTATTTTAACTGCTGTGGCAGTTTTAGTTATTGCAGTTGGTGGTTATTTGGCATTTGGTGGAGATAGTTTTGCTAAGATTTTTGATTTTAAAATAGGAAAAACTTTATCAAATGAGGATGTTGCAAAAAAATCAATTGAATATTTAAATAATGTTGTTTTAAAAGGTCAATCAACTGCCTCTTACACTGCAATTTCGGAGGAAAGTGGATTGGTTAAAATAAAACTTAAAGTGGGAGAAAATGAATTCGATTCGTATGCTACAAAAGATGGGAAATTGTTATTTCCACAAGCTTTTAATTTAGATGAAAATGACACAACAAATCAACCAGCAGGCAATACTGAAGCTACTCCAAAGAAAACCGCAGCTGACATCCAAAAAGTAGATAAACCAGTTTTAGATGCTTTCGTGGTTAGCAAATGTCCATATGGTTTGCAAATGCAAAGAGTGCTGGCTGATGTTGTAAAAAATGCTCCAGCTTTAGCTTCTAATATAAAAGTAAGATATATGGGTTCTGTTGTTAACGGAAAAATTACAGCAATGCATGGGGATGCAGAAGCTCAGGAGAATTTAAGACAGATTTGTATAAGAGATGAGCAAAATAGTAAATATTGGAGTTATGTATCTTGTCACATTAAAAAAGGAGATGTTGATGGATGTTTAAAATCAACAGGAGTAAGTACTTCACAGTTAAATTCTTGCATGACCGATGCAAGCAAAGGTTTGGCTTATGCTCAAAAAGACTTTGATTTAAACACAAAATATGGTGTTACAGGCTCTCCAACATTGGTTTTGCAAGATGGACAAATTTCTGAATTTGATTTCGGAGGAAGAAATTCAGAGGCTCTAAAAAGTATTATCTGCGCAGCATTTAATACTCAGCCTTCAGCTTGTAGCTTGAAACTAAATACTGCTTCAGCTGCTTCAAGTTTTTCCGAAACTTATGCATCTGCAGCAGGCTCTGCTTCAGCAAATACTCAAGCAGGATGTGAGCCAGCTCAATAAAATTAAATAAAATTTCAAAATATGATTAAAATTTATTCGACACCAAGCTGTGTTTACTGCAAGACCCTAAAATCTTATTTGACTAGTAAGAACATTGAATTTTCTGATATTGATGTTTCTACAAATGAAAAAGAACTAGAACATATGGTAAAAGTTTCTGGTCAAATGGGAGTTCCTGTAGTAGAGATAGATGATAATGTTATTGTAGGATTTGATAAAAATAGAATTGATGAACTTCTAAAGATATAATTATATTAAAAACAAATTGCGCCAAAAGGCGCTTTTTGTTTTGTGCTAATTATAATTTTCTTGCATAAAAACCAGTATTTGATATAATAGAGTATAATTTATGGAAAATAAAGAAAACAATTTTGCATATATAGACGGAGCAAATTTACATAGAGGTATTACTGATTTGGGTTGGAAATTAGATTATAAAAGATTTAGAGTTTGGCTATCTGAAAAATATAATGTTAAAACTGCATATTTGTTTATTGGAATGATTCCAAGGTATAAAAATCTTTATCAATCTTTGCAAGAATATGGTTTTACGCTGGTTTTTAAAGAAGTTATTTATGATGGTGATGGAAAAGCAAAGGGGAATTGCGACGCTGATTTAGTTTTGCAGTCAGTAAGAGATCTTTATGAAAATAAATTTGATAATGCGTTGTTAATAAGTAGTGATGGAGATTACTCGTGCCTTGTGTCATTTTTGCTTGAAAAGAAAAAATTTCATTCTATTCTATCTCCACACCCATCAGCAAAATGTTCTATTTTATTAAAGAGAACAAATGCAAAAATTGTTTATATGAATGATAAGAAAGAACAGTTAAAATATTCGGCATAAAAGAAAAAGCCCCCAGCAAGGACGAGCCTTGCAAGGGTCTTTTTCGTAAGTATAATTAATTGTAGCAAATTATAAATCTATGTCAAGAGAAGAAACCTATTCACCTGTGGGCTCAGGGCAAGCCAAAATTTGTCAAAATTGTAAAAAGGACTTTGTAATCGAGCCAGAGGATTTTAATTTCTATGAAAAAATCAAGGTTCCTGCACCAACTTTTTGTCCAGATTGTAGATTGCAGAGAAGGTTTGCATGGCGTAATGATTGGAAATTGTTTAGGAAAAAAGATATTCATGGTAAAGAGATTTTTTCTTTTTTACATGAAGATTCTCCAGTAAAAATATTAGAAACAGCAGAGTGGTATTCAGATTTATGGGATCCGATAGAATACGGGCAAGAATATGATTTTTCGCGTTCGTTTTTTGAACAATTTAAAGAGCTATTTTATCGGGTGCCTGTAATGTCTCGTTCGCTCATTAATCCTGTGCGTAGCGATTATTGCTCCAATGCGACAGAGCCAAAAGATTGCTATCTTTCATTTGCTCTTACGTATGTAGAAAATTCTGCATATTCTATTTATGGTGCTAAGTCTAAAGATATTTTTGATTGTTTTATGTTTAACGAATCAGAAATGTGTTATGACTCAGTTAATATTATTAAATGTTACAAAGCACTCTATTCTGTAGATTGCGAAGATTGTAATGATGTTATTTTTTGTAAAAATTGCGTTGGTTGCAATAATTGTTTAGGTTGTATAAATCTTAGAAACAAGTCATATTTCATTTTTAATCAGCCATATTCAAAGGAAGAATATTTAGATAAAATAAAAGAATTCAAATTGAGCTCAAGAATTAATGTTGAAAATTTACTTAAGTGGGTCATTGAACATTGGATGAAATTTCCAAATAAATTTATTCACGGACGCCGTAACGTTGACGTCTCTGGAGATTATATTCAAAATTCAAAGAATACTAAACATTGCTGGAGAGTTGTTGATGGTGAGAATATTAAGTATTGCCAAAATTTTTTCGTTGGTCCCGTAAAAGATTCTTATGATCAAACTAATTATGGTAATGGAACTGAATTGATATATGAATCAGTTGTTGTAGGAGGAGGGGCTTATGATGTTGCTTTTTCTTGGCAGTGTTATTCGTCAGTTTCAAATATAAGATACTGCTCTTTTTGCGGTCAAAATTCCTCCAATTTATTTGGTTGCATAAGTTTACGCAACAAGCAATATTGTATTTTTAATAAACAGTATACTAAAGAAGAATATGAGGCACTGATTCCAAAAATTATTGCTCATATGAATGAAATGCCTTATATTGATAAAAAGGGAATAGTTTATAAATATGGAGAATTTTTTCCAGCTGAAATGAGCCCTGTGGCTTATAACGAAACGCTTGCTAACGAGCATTTTTATCTTTCAGAAAGTGAAGCTAAAGAGCGGGGATTTGTTTGGCACGAGCAGAAAAATAGAGAATTTAATGCAACAATGCAAAGCAATAATGTGCCAGATGATATCAACAATGTTGATGAAAGCATAACCAAAGAAATTATCAGTTGCGGTCATGAAGGAAATTGTAGTCATGAATGTGCAAAAGTTTTTAAAATTACTCAACAAGAATTACAATTTTACAAACTTCTTAAAATTCCATTACCTAGAATATGTCAAAACTGCAGGCACTACAGCAGATTTGCCTGGCGTAATCCTGCTAAACTCTGGCACAGAAAATGTATGAAGCAGGGATGTCAAAACGAATTTGAAACGAGTTATGCTCCAGACAGGCCGGAAATTGTGTATTGTGAGCAGTGCTATCAGCAAGAAGTTGCATAAATGTGATTATTTAGGTAAAATGAATTAAGAAAAATTATTTTGTCATTCCCAACTTGATTGGGAATCCAGGGTTTTCGCGTACTACTCTGGATTCCCGCTTTCGCGGGAATGACACTGAGTAAATATGACAAAAGTAGCAATAAATGGGTTTGGGAGAATTGGAAGACAAGTTTTTAAGCGCCTTTTAGAAAAGCATCCTAATTTGGATGTAGTGGCAATTAATGATTTAACAGACAATGAAACTTTGGCACATTTACTAAAGCATGATTCTAACTACGGAACGTTTGATGCAGATATTTCTTTTACAGATAATTCAATTTCAGTAGATGGTAAAGAATATAAAACTTTTGCTGAAAAAAATCCTGAAAATTTACCTTGGAAAGAACTTGGCGTAGATATTGTTTTGGAATGTTCTGGTGTTTTTAATGACAAAGCTGGTGCAGGAAAGCATTTAAGTGCTGGTGCCAAAAAAGTTATTTTATCTGGCCCAGGTAAAGAAAAAGATATTTCAGGATTTATCTTGGGAGTTAATACAGAAGGTGTTGATTTTAAAGATATTGATATTATGGACATGGGGTCTTGCACAACTAATTGTTTAGCCCCTGTAGCAAAAGTTTTAAATGATAATTTTACAATTATCAAAGGATTTATGACTACTATACATAGCTACACCAATGATCAAAGAATTTTAGATTTGCCACACAAAGATTTGCGTCGAGCAAGATCTGCAGGCCAAAATATTATTCCAACTAGCACTGGAGCAGCCAAGTCAATTGGCAAAATAATTCCAGAATTAAGTGGCAAGCTAGACGGTATCTCAGTAAGAGTACCAACTCCAACAGTTTCATTGCTTGACTTGGTTGTAGAAGTAAAAGACTCAGTTACCATAGAACAGGTAAACCAAGCATTTGCCAAAGCTAGTGAAAGTGATAATTTTAAGGAAATATTAAAAGTAGTTAGTGAACAATTAGTTTCTTCAGATTTTAAAGGTGACAGCTATTCTTCAATAATTGACTTGCCAGAAACCAAAGTAAATGGTAACATGATAAAAGTAATTAGCTGGTATGACAATGAATGGGGATATTCTTGTAGATTAGCTGAATTTGCAGAATTTGTTGGTAAAAAAATTAATTAGCAATACGCTCGGCAAATAAACTTTTTTTCCGATTGAGCCACTGCGGTGTGCTCAATTTGTCCCGCACGGCGGGACAACTTCCAAAAAAGTTCATTTGCCTCGCTATATTTATATGAAAAATCAAACAAAAAAGTGTACGAGAAGACATATCAAAAGACAGAAAATAAAACGAAAAGCTAGGAACGTAAAATAATTTTTATCTATGTTTTTAAGTGAAAGCAGGGGATTGGCCCTGTTTTTGTTTGCTATTGACAAGGTGGTCAAAAATATGATATAATAAAGAATACAATAAATATTGAAATAATTTAGCTGTTTTTACGGCTAAGAATAGATAAGCTAATATTATGGACTATACATTAAATGATGACTTGTTTGATAATTTGTCAAACAAGATAAAATTATTATTTCTACCAATAATAGAGAACAATTATTCTCCAAGACTTTTGCAAAGCAAAATATTATTTTATTTCGTTATTTTAGTCTTAATTTTAAAAATATTATTTGTTTCCATATCTTTAAATATTCCTAAAAATATATTTTTTGCAGATGTCTCAAAAATCGATCTAGTGGAGTTAATTAATGGACAGCGCACTGCTTTGGGGCTTAAAGCTTTGGGTGAAAATGCAAAACTTGATAAGGCAGCTATGCTAAAAGCACAAGACATGATTAGTAATGGATATTTTGCACATTATAGCCCATCTGGAGTTACGCCTTGGTTTTGGTTTAAGAAGATTGGATACAATTACAAATATGCAGGAGAAAATTTGGCTATTGGGTTTACAGAATCTACTGATGTATATAGTGCATGGTTTAACTCAGACTCTCATAGAGAAAACTTTTTAAATGCAAATTATAATGAAGTTGGAACTGCAGTTTTGACTGGAAATTTTGATGGAAGCCCAGCAACAGTTGTAGTACAACTTTTTGGTAAACAAAAAGTCACAGCTGTAAGCGCGCCAGCAAATACTGCAAAACCAATTGCAAAACCCGTTGTAATTTTAAATGATAGTGCTAATATGGCTATTGAGACTGAAAGTGGCAAAACTGTAGAAATCCCAAGGAAACAAGTCCTTTCAGCGCAAGATAGCAACTTAACAATAAGAGGAAATAGTATAAACTCAAAAGCAAACGCATACTCACAGTTTATTAATGCTATTATTTATAGATATGAAGAATTTTTGCAAAAGTTTACATATTGGTTATTTATATTCATCTCAATAGTCTCAATTATAAATATAGTTGTAAATTATAACTTCCAAAATAGACGCCTGGTATTGAAATCGCTAGTTATGGTGTTACTGCTCTGTGCGGGGACATTTATTGATAAGCAAATGCTAATGGGATTAATAAATTTAAATTAAAATATTGTGAACACTCAAAATTCAAGAAAAACATTTAAAATATTTATTGTACTATATATTTTTGGATATGTTATTTTTAACTGGACAGATGTTTCATGGATATTTAATTATAAGGCAGTTGGTGGTTTAACTTATGATTTTTTTAATCCATATTCAGAAAAAGATGTTTTAGCAAATTATTATGAAAACCAAGCTCTGCCAGCTCCAACAATTGTAGAAAAGGTTCGTATCCAAGAGAATGAGGTTATAGAAAAGAGCTTGCTTGAAAATGTAAAATTTGAAATTTCAGCAAAAGAAAATATTTTGGAAATTCCTAAAATTTTAGTTTCTACTGAAATTGTTTTTCCACAAACTAAAGATATAAATACTTTATATAAATTATTGGACTCTGGAGTTATTTATTATCCAGACTCAGTTTTGCCAACTGAAACTGGGCAAATCACAATACTCGGGCACTCGGCTCCGCCTGGCTGGCCAAAGATAAAGCACGATACAGTTTTTAGCAATTTAGATAAGTTAAATATTGGGGATGAAATATATTTAAACATAAATAAAAGAAAATATACATACATTATAAGAGATAAAAAAATAATTGACAAAGGACAAGAAATCGACAATTCATTGACAAATAATACAAATGTGATAGTATTAGTCAGCTGTTATCCTCCGGGCAAGGATTATAAGAGGATAGTAGTTTTCGGAGAAATTTTATTAAATAATTAAGAAAATAAAATAATTAAACATTTAAAATATATGTCAAAAATAATTACAAAAAAAACAAGCATTAGTATCATATTTATATTATTTTTTATCACCGCTCTGTACTTTACCAGTGCTTCGGTGGCTTTTGCTGAAGTAGGAAATTGGAATAGAGATCCATTTGGTATAAGAAGCTTTGTAAATCAGTTCGGATTCAATAATATTCCAGAGGATTGGGATAATTCTGCTGCTTTGAATTTTGATTCAGCAACTGCGCAGAAAATTTGTGAATTAGCTGGGTTTACTAGTGTAATCAGTAAGGATTGCAAGAGTCAATATGGCAAGGGATGCGGATATGACTCTTGTCATGATAATAATATGGGAAAATGGAATGCTTCAACTAATAATTTTGATATTATAAATGCTTGTGATGCTGGCAATAAATGGATTAGCTCATTAGTTTGTGGTTGCTCCAGCCATGCTTCACAAAAATGTGTCGGCAATGCTATTTATTGGTATGACTCGTGCAACAAACAACAAGAAAAAGTTCAGGATTGCTTAACCAATCAAGCTTGTAGCCAAACTACAGCCACAACTGCTCAATGTAAAAATGTAGAATGCAGTACTAACACTCAATGTGGAAATACTGGTTTTGTTGATGGAACAAAAACTTGTGGATTAAACAATTCAGTTTATCAGGATTATATAACTTACTCTTGTAATGAGCCAGGAAAGACAAGTTCTTATTGCTCGCATATTGTTGACAATAGGTTGGTTCAGCCTTGTGATAATGGGCAAATTTGTTATAGTGGTCAATGCATTACAACAGCTTGCGGAAATTTAGCTTATAGAATTACAAATTTTATAAATAATTATGGATATTATGTTTCATGTGGAGATTCTCGTTATATTTCAAATTTTGATGTAAATGATGATAAGGTTATTAATGCATCAGATGTATTTAAAGCACAATATTTAATGTCAGAAATTGAGTGTTTGAGCGATAGATTAAGTGCTTGTTGCACAGCAAATGCCAGTCAGAAGTGTGGCGCAGATAACAAAATCTACCAATTCAATTCTTGTGGAGTTCAATCAAATATTGTCACAAGAACATGTAGTGATAGCAATGGCTATGTGGGAAATAAAACTTGCGGAGCTGATGGAAATGTTCATCAAATATACAGAACATATTCATGTTCTCAAGGCCAAGCAGATTGTTCATATATAGAAAGAGATGATGTTATAAATAATTGTGTTTCAGACGGCAAAGTGTGTGATGAAGCTACAAAAACTTGCAAAACAATAACTTGTACAACAGCAAACACTGCGCAAGTTTGTGGATTTGAGGCTCCAACAGGTGGCTTGTTCTGTGGAAACACATCACAAGGTCAAAATGCAAATGCTATTTATCAGAAATACAATGTTCCAGCTTGTTTGCTTCAAGGAACAGTTTCCTCAAGTTGCACAACAAATACAAGAGATGATTTAAAAACAACTTGCGCTAATGGTTGTAGTGCTGGAGCTTGTATCCCAACATTAGATGTTGCTTTAAATTCAGACAAAGATTCAGCCTTAACAGATGAAACAATTACTTTTACAGCATCAGCTATTGGAGGATTTGGAAACTATACATACACATGGTATGGTGCTTCATGTCAAACAGGAACACCTACAAATATTTGCAGAACTTCATATTCAACAATAGGCGACAAAGAAATAATTGTTTATGCTTTTTCGGGAATTCAGCAAGATATTGCTACAAAAACAGTAAGAGTAAATACAAGATGTATAGATAATTACTCTCAAAAGTGTGGCACAGATAACAAGATCTACCAATTCAATTCTTGTGGAGTTCAATCAAATATTGTCACAAGAACATGTAGTGATAGCAATGGTTTTGTTGATGGAACAAAAAATTGTGTTTCAAACAATGTTTATCAAACATACAATACATACACATGTGGTCAAGGTCAAACAACTTGCACGGCCACCCCAGAAAACAGAATTGTAAATGATTGCTTAAGAGATGGAAAGGTGTGTGATGAAGCTACAAAAACTTGTCAGAACGTAGCTTGTACATTATCAAATGTTGCTACAAATTGTGGAACAAATGGTTTCTTTGGAGTAAAGTCTTGTTCTACTAACAAAACTCAAGTTTTACAACAATTTAAAACATGGTCTTGTTTAAATGCTGGTTCAACTCTTGCTTCTTGTAGCGATGCAATAGACCCAGCAAGAGTTTTTGAAACATGTAATTCTGGCTTTGCTTGTGATGCTGGCGAATGTAAAAGAGTAAATTGTTCTACCGAAGCACAATGCGGAGCTGATGGTTATGTAGGAGATTTATCTTGCAAAAATGGAGATGTATGGCAAGATTACAGAGATTACACTTGTCATAGGCCAGGAGAAGTTGGATCATATTGTGTAGACACAACAACATCTAAATTAAAAACAGATTGTACATCTGATCAAACTTGCGATGAAACTACAAAGACTTGTGAGCTTGTAGCTTGTACAACATTAAATGCTTTATCAAAATGTGGATCAGAGACACCGCAGGGTGCTTTGTTTTGCGGAAATGCATCTTCAGGCCAAAATTCAAATGGAATTTATCAGAAATACAGTATCCCTTATTGTAATCTTCCAGGAACAACAGGTTCAGCTTGTTTATCAAGACAAGAAGATAGATTACAAAATACTTGCGCAGGTTTTTGCCAATCAGGACAATGTTATGAAAACTTAAATGTTGGATTATACTCAGAAAAAAGTATATATTTGACAGATGAAACAATAACTTTTACAGCAACAGCTGTAGGTGGAGTTGGAAACTATATATATTCATGGGTTGGAGCTTCTTGTAGAGCAGGAACTGCTTTGAATATTTGCGAAACCTCATATTCAACAATAGGTAATAAAGAAGTAATTGTTTATGTTTATTCAGGAACTAAGCAAGCTTATGTTTCAAAGATAGTAAGAATAGATACAAGATGCACAAATAATTATTCTCAAAAATGTGTAACTGATGCAAATGGAACAATTTCAGTATACAATTATAACTCTTGTGGAGTAAAAGGAACAAAAGTCAATGATTGTACTGGTAAAACTATTTGTCAGGAATCTGGGCTTATAGCAACCTGTGCGCCAATTGCATGTAGAACAAGTCACCCAGAAGATTGTAATCCAACAACTTTTGGAAATTTGTATTGTAAAACAGGAACTAATAGTGTATTTCAAGATAAAACAACTTACACTTGTCAAAATGCAGATAGTATCAACTCAGTTTGTCAGCCAAGTTTAATTCCAGAATTTAAAACAGATTGTAATCCAAACAAAACTTGTATTAATGGTTCTTGCGAATGCACAGCAAGCGCCTTTCAAAAATGTGGCACAGATAACAAGATCTATCAATTTGATTCTTGCGGAGTTCAATCAAGCATTGTCACAAGAACATGTAGCGATAGTAATGGTTTTGTAGGAAACAAAACTTGTGGAATAGATAATAATGTTCATCAAACATACAGAACATATGCTTGCTCTCAAGGCCAAACGGATTGTTCATATACAGAAAGAGACGAGATTACAAATTGTGTTTCAGATAGTAAGGTATGTGACCAAACCACAAAAACTTGTCAGTCAGTAATAGCTTGCAGTAAAAATAGAGATTGTGGTGATACAGAAACTCCTGTTGGAGGATTATTTTGTGGTTCTGTGGCAAGCGACTTAGATCCAAATGCTATTTACCAAAAATATACAGTTCCTGTTTGTAAAGAAAAAGGATTGCCTAGTTCTTATTGTGATACAAAAACAGAAGATAGATTACAAAATACTTGTTCTACAAGTTGTAGTAATGGAGCTTGTGTTGTTGTAACTATTCCAGATGTATCAGTTAGACTTGTTGTTAACCCAAATCCAGCTAAAACAAATCAAGTTGTTTTATTTAGCGCCACCGATGTTTCTGGAGGAAATGGCATCTATGCTTATTCATGGACTGGAATCTGTAGTAACATTGGAAATTTTAGCACATGTACCAGAAGCAATTTAGATGTAGGAAGCTATCCAGTATCTGTAACAGTGAGTTCTGGAGGTAAAACAAAAACAGCTGATATAAATTTAGTTGTAAATCCAAATTGTAGCGGAGCATCACCAAAATGCGGAGCTGATGGGAAAATTCATAATTATGATTCTTGTGATTTTGATTTAGGAATTGTAGATGATTGCTCAACAAGAAATTATACTGGCGTTAGAACTTGTGTAGATGGTAATGCTAGGCAAACAAATATAGTTGGCTCATGTTCTACAGGCCAAACAACTTGCACAACAACTACAACAAATCCTATTGTTGAAACTTGTAATGCAGAAACTCAAACTTGCTTTAATGGAGCTTGCGTAAATAAAACAATTGCCTGTGTTTCAGATTCTGCGTGTGGAACTAACGGAGAAATAGGAGAAAGATATTGTAGAGATGGTGATGTTAGGATTGATTACAAAACATGGGATTGTGTTAATGAAAATACACCAGCTTCAAGATGTGAATATTCTATAGCTCCAAGATTAGTTACGGATTGTACTTCAGATCAAACTTGTACTGGTCAGACTTGTGTTAATGAGGTAATAAATTGCACATCTGATTCTATATGTGGAACTAATGGATATATTGGAGATGCGTCTTGTCAAAGTGGAGATGTTTGGAGAAATTATAGAACCTATGATTGTATTAATGAAAATACTCCAAATTCAAGGTGTTCTGATTCAAGTGCTCCAAGATTAGTAACTGATTGCACGGC
Organism: Candidatus Staskawiczbacteria bacterium; assembly: GCA_903850725.1. GTDB lineage: Bacteria > Patescibacteriota > Minisyncoccia > Minisyncoccales > Staskawiczbacteraceae > XYB1-FULL-32-11. The sequence goes on along the minus strand of CAINMG010000096.1, from coordinate 3,098 downwards.
CAATCAAACTTGCATTGGTCAGGCTTGTGTTGATAATCCTGCTGACTTTACTGTAACTGCTTCTGCTAGCCCAAATCCGGCTACAACAACGCAACAAGTAACATTTTCACCTACAACAATATCTTCTGATTCAACAAAAACATATACATATATTTGGACAGGGGATTGTGTTGGGATTGGCCAAACTTGTCAAAAAACATTTACTCAGCCTGGAAGCTATACAGCAATTGTTACTGTAACATCTGGCTCACAAACTAAAATTGCTTCGGCAAGCGTAAATGTTGGAACTTCAGTCACAACTCCATCAGTTCAGACCAATTCAGCTACAAGCATTACCACAAATTCTGCTGTATTAAATGGAAATATTACAAGTTTAGGTGGTGCTTCATCAGCTTCAGTTTGGTTTAAATGGGGAACTACATCTTCATATGGATATGAAACTAGTCGTCAAACGCTAAGTTCGCTAGCTTCATTTAATCAATCAGCTGTTGGTCTAGCTCCAAATACCACATATCATTATCAAGCAGTAATCCAAAACTCTACTGGTATAGCTTATGGCCAAGATGTTGCATTTACTACAACAACCATAACTCCAACAGCTACAAATCCAACTGCCAATGCAGGGCCAGATCAATATGTAAATGCTGGTCAAAATGTCACTTTGCAAGGTTCTGGTTATGATCCAAATGGACAAGCTTTGACATATTTATGGTCATGTAACAACGGATATTTGTCTAATCCAAATTCTGCCCAGCCAACATTTGTAGCTCCAAATGTTAATAGTAATACAAATTATTATTGTAGTTTAACTGTAAGAAATACAGCTGGACTAACTGCAACCGATGATATGATTGTCAGAATAAATTATATAAACAATAATATTGTTACAAATAGCGTCCAAACAAACTCTGCTACAAACATTACCACAAATTCAGCTACATTAAATGGCTATTTGTATAATTCCCAAAGCAATAATAACAATAATTATAACAATAGTTATAACAATAATTATGGTTATAATACTTCGGGCGTGTGGTTCCAGTATGGCTTATATACTTCATACGGGTCAGAAACAAATCATCAGAATTTAGGCTATGCAGGATCATTTAGTCAATATGTTTCTGGGTTGCAACAAAATACTTTGTATCATTTTAGAGCAGTTTCGCAAGATAATTCTGGGCAAATTAGCTATGGACAAGATATGACCTTTACAGCAACTGGAAATCAAGGATTAATTACAGTACTTAAAACTGTAAGAAATCTTTCTTCTGGTACAAACTGGGCAAACTCAGTTTCAGCTAAACCAGGTGATATTTTAAGTTTTATGGTGGTAGCTTCAGTTACTGGTACATCTCAAAACATAAACAATGTTACAATTAGAGATATCTTACCAGCAAATCTTATAAACAGAACAAATATCACAGTTGATAATATTGTAAGTTACGGAGACTTAAATTCTGGTATAAATGTTGGATATTTGTCACCAAGTCAAATGAGGACCATGACATATCAAGTGCAAGTTGCTCCAAGTTCCAATTTCAGTTTTGGAAATACAACCTTAACCAACTATGCTTATGTTACATCTTCAGAATTAATTGGATCATCAGCTCAAGCTTCAGCAACTGTTCTTGTAAATAAGTCTGGAGTTTTAGGAGCTACTAGCGTCTCCACTGGGTTAACAAACAATATTTGGCTTGACTCGTTTTTCTTGCCAGCACTTTTGGCAATTATGGGAATTTGGGGATATAAGTCAGGTATTTTTGGAATTGATGAATGGATAGCCAGAAGAAAAAATAAAACTAAAGATTTTAGAGCTGGTAAAATATTAAATTCTAAAATTACAGAAATTAAAAACTCAGAAATAAACACTCAAAAATCTTCCTGGCCAACACTCTAACTCACCGTCATTGCGAGAAGCGAAGCGACGAAGCAATCTCCAGAATAAAACGACCTCAAAAGGCCGTTTTATTGTGCGATATATCTATTGACAATAACTCTTGATTGTGATAAAGTATAATATTGAAATTTACAAACTCAAAGTACGAGGAAAGCATATTTTGTGAAAAATATTTTTTGCTCGCTCTTTGAAAAGGCATATTTTTTCTGGCTACACAGCCGGAGTATGCCATGAGAGTTTGTTACTTTTAGCCCAGCTAGTCTGGGCAGAAGGAGTTTGCGATGGAAACGAAAGCAGAGTTTCGGATCAGTTCTTTGTCGAGCGGCTTGCGTGCAGTTATCCAGGGGGCGAAGGATAGAGCCAAGCAAATGGAAGTTGAAAAAGCTGAGCGGGAAGCTCAGCGGGTCGCGGAAGAAGCTCGACGACAACAGCAGAACGTTGGCGCCATGGAGTTCACGCGGGTCGTCTTGATGATGATTATGGAAATGATGCATTATCTCGTCAAGGGCAAGCCAGAGGAGGTGGCTCATGCACGGCAGGAAGCCGTGGTGATGCAAAAATACAATGAGGCCATTGATGGACTCAGGCACCACCATCTGCATGGAAATGGAATTGTCATCAAGGAAGGTGACGAGATCATCCTGCGTTTTGGCGAAGAGGATTTGCCTCACTGCGCAGTCGCTTCCAAGGTTGTAGCTATGAAACTGTTGGCCGATCAAATGACTCGTCCGCGAGAGGTCGAGTCAGGCAATGGTGATCGACTTCTTCCCCTTAGCCAACAAGAAATCGGTGAACTTGGCCTTGAAATTGGAGCACTTGAACAAGTTGGCAGCGATGCCAAATCTTTGCGAGTTGGCAACAAAAATCTCGCGCCAGCCAGGAATGGAAACATGGCCGGCAAGGTCTTGGAAGATTGGCAATTGGTTCTTCGCCAATTGGCCGATCACTCGAAGGCGACTCCGAAGGCGTCGCCGGAACAGCCCAAACCTTCGTTCCAGTGATGGACGACCAGGACGTAGAAATCGCGGAATGGGTTTCGGAGATTGAGGAATACATGGGTATAGCAAATTCTGTTTTGAATCCGAACGCTTTGATGTATAATCAAAGCTATGAAAAACACAAATAAAAATGAAGAAAAATCGCAAAAAAAATCATCGCATTTCACATACGATGACAGAGTAAAATTAGAATTACTTTTGTC
>CAINMG010000095.1 GCA_903850725.1 Candidatus Staskawiczbacteria bacterium | reverse complement strand
CGAATTTAAATTTTCTCTTAAATTTTTTATGCTTTTTTCTAAAAGTTGTGTAGCTAATGTTTTATGATTTCGTAATGTTTTATGATTTTGCATAGTTTTTGTTAATCATACTATGCTAGACACACTTTTGTATAGGGTCCCCAAAGACTCTTTATGTAGCCTGCACAGACGGCCTCAACTCAGACACAGCCAGCACCAACCAAGAACTAACCTACACTTTAACTCTCGCATCATCCACACCAAGAGCCGGAGGCAATGCCATGCAGTTGGCTAGAATAATATCGCAAGCACAAACGCAAACTCAACAATCAACTAAAGAACAATTAATAATTCAAATCAAGTCTCAAATAGCAGAATTAATACAACAGCTAATCACACTTCTTCAGGAGCAAATGAAAAAATAAACAAACAAAAAATAGACATCGGGTGTCTATTTTTTTTGTTTAAATAATTTTTATTGTGAAACTGGGGATAATGGTTGGGTGCCGGTGTAAAAATTTATTCCCTGTTGCCAGTTGAATAATTGAGGATCACTTTTATTTATATAATATAAAATCGTGTTTGTGTCTTCAGTCGGCAAAGTTCCCAAAAGAGCTGGATCTGTTGTTTGTGGCGCATTTGGTTCTGTGAAGTTTTCAGAAGTATGAGAAGTTAATAATTTTTGCATAATTTTGCGCCAAATTGGGGCAGCGAGTCCTGCTCCAGATTTTTTACTAACTGGTGAATTGTTATTGTTTCCTGACCATACACCAACAACTGCAAAAGGAGTATATCCTATTGTCCAAGCATCTCTATAGCTTTCAGTTGTACCAGTTTTTACAGCTACATCATAACCTGCAAAATGCAAAACAGAATTCAATCCAAAAATAGGAGCACGAGCATTATTATCAGATAAAATGCTATTTATTTGACGAGCTACATTTGTATCTAAGACTTTTGTTTGAGATTTTCTGTTTTCCTCAATTATTTTTCCATTTGAATCTTCAATTTTTAAAATACTAACAGGATCTACTTTTTGTCCTTCTGTAGCAAAGACCCCATAAGCAGAAGTTAATTCAAGCAAGGTAACTTCTCCGCCACCCAAAACCAAAGATAAGCCATATCTTTCTGGTTCATTTAAAGTTGTAAGTCCTAAATCGCGAGCTGTTTGTAAGCTCTCCTTAAGTCCAGTTAAATACAAAAGTTTTACAGAAGGAAGGTTTAAAGATTGTGAAATTGCAGATCTTAAAGTAACCTTACCTCTAAAATTTTCATCATAGTTTAATGGATGATAACAACTCAAGCCATAAATATCTTTACTTTGATTAGCTAAAGGCGAGCAATTTGGATTAAATTCTGTTTTAACATCCCATAAAACAGTTTCTGGGGTAAAACCCTTTTTAAATGCCGAAGCATAAACAATTGGCTTAAAAGAAGATCCTGGTTGGCGAAGACCCATTGTAGCTACATCAAATTTTGGGGTGAATAAACATTGAGCTCCTGGCTTTTCTTCACATCCAGCAGGAAAGGATTTTTGAAAATAATCTTTAGAGCCCATTAAAGTTAGGATTTCTCCTGTTTTTGGATCTATTACAACCATAGCAGAATTATTAGCATTGACGCTTTTTGCAAAATTTTCTTGATCAGCTACTGTTTGTTCTGCAAATTGTTGAAGTTCCCAGTTTAAGGTTGTGTAAACTTTAAGTCCTTTTTCTTTTAAAAATTCTTCCCCATATTTTTCTTCTAAATATTTTTTTACATACATTACAAAATGTGGGGCTTTGATGGTTTGTAAATCTTCAACAAAAACAATTTTTTCTTGTTTTGTTTTTTCTGCCTCATCTTTTGTTATAAAACCAGTTTTTACCATTCTATCTAAAACATAATCTTTCCTTAATAAGAGTTTTTCTTTGTTTGCTCCATATGGTGAATAGTAACTTGGGGCGGGAATAAGCGCAGTCAAGGTTGCTGATTCAGCAAGCGAAAGATCAATAGCAGGTTTAGCAAAATATGTTTGGCTGGCTGACTCCACGCCATAAGCATTTTTGCCAAAAGGAATTTGATTTAAATACCAATTAAAAATTTCATCTTTTGAATATCTTCTTTCTATTTCAATTGCTAAAACAGCTTCTTTTATTTTTCTACCAATAGTTCTTTGTGTTTTATCTAAAAAACTTGATGTGATAAGTTGTTGGGTGATTGTTGAAGCGCCCTGGCTTTTTGATTGTAGCTTTAAATCAATCAAAATAGCTCTTAAAATTGATTTTATATCAATACCCCCGTGTTGATAGAATCCATCATCTTCTGACGCTAAAACAGCGTTTTTGAGGTTCTGGGAAATTTCATTAAATGAAACAACTTCTCTTTTTTCTTCGCCATAAATATCATAAAGCAATATTTTGCCAGTTCTATCATAAATTTTTGTTGATTGGAAAAATTGTTTTTCTGTAAAATTTTCAGGTCTTGGCAGGTCATATGTATAATAGAAAAATAAAGCAATCATAAAGATGCAAAATAATAAAAACAAAAAAACTAAATATTTACTGGTTTTTAAAATCAGTTTTTTATCTATTTTCTTAACTATCTTTTTGAATTGGGTTTTTAAATTTTTAGGTATTTTAAGTTTTTTGAGGTATTCTATTATTTTTTGCATTTTTTT
>CAINMG010000094.1 GCA_903850725.1 Candidatus Staskawiczbacteria bacterium | reverse complement strand
ATAATTTATTTAAAATTATTCCCATTATAATCCCAATTATTGCTCCAGCTAAAATGTCACTTGGCCAGTGAATCCCCACAAATACACGCGAAAACACAATCAACAAACTAAAAACATAAAAAGCAATTCCCAATTTTTTATTATAAAAATAAATTATTGTAGAAAGCGCAAAATAAAAACAAGCATGGCCCGAAGGGAAAGAAGCTTCAAGAGAATTATAATTTATTAATTGATTTACTTGATGACTTACAAATGGCCTTGGCCTAAACCAAATTTCACGGATAATTTCAGCTATTACAAATCTTGTTATCCCGGCTGCAATTATTGCCTCTAAAACCATTTTCCAATATTTCTTAAAGTTGTAAATTAAAATCATTACTAAAAAAATACCTAAAATATATTCAGAATTTTCTGCCACAAAAACCGTGATTGTATCCAGCCACCCATATTTCCCAGCCAAGCCATTTATTAAATTAAATAAATACAAATCTAAGTTCATAATTTTTATTTGTCATCAATGCCTGGGACTGGGAATTTATTAGCTAATTTATTTACTTCTTTTTTAACCTGTAAAATAAATTTATTTTTCTTTATATCTTCTTTAAATTTTTTAACAACCTCATTTCTTTTTTCTTTATCATCTGGCATTTCTATAGTGCAAAATTCTTTGATAACTTTGGCAATTAATTTTCCTGCAACTTTCATTTCTTTTTCTTTCATACCACGAGCTGTAACTGCAGCAGCTCCAATTCGAAGCCCAGATGGATAATATGGCACTGAAGGATCATTTGGAGTAGTTGATTTACTTACGCTTATACAGGCCATTTCCAAAGCTTTTTCTGCAAACACACCTCTGCCTTTACCAAAAGTGGTTAAATCCACCACCATCAAATGATTATCTGTTCCATTAGAAACAAGTTTTAAACCTTCTTGCATTAAAACGCCTGCTAAAGCTTTTGTATTTTTTACCACTTGCTCTGCATATTTTTTAAATTTTTTATCTTTAGCTTGTTTTAATGCTACTGCAATTCCTGCTATTTGGTGCATATGTGGTCCGCCTTGCATGCCAGGGAAAACCCCTTTGTCAATTTTTTCTTTAAACTCTGGCTTACAAAAAATCATCGCTCCTCTTGGCCCTTGCAAAGTTTTGTGAGTGGTTGTTGTTACAACATCTGTAAATGGGAATGGCGAAGGGTGTTCTTTACCAATAACAAGTCCTGAAATATGAGAAATATCAGCCATAGAAATTGCTCCTACCTCTTTGGCAATTTCTGCCATTTTTTTAAAATCAATAGTTCTTGGATAAGCAGTAAATCCAGATAGAATAAGCTTGGGTTTACATTCTTTAGCAATTCGTAAAATTTCATCATAATTTAATTGCTCGGTTTTAGGGTCTACGCCATATGCTACAAACTTATAAGCTTTGCCAGATAAATTCATGGGATTGCCATGAGTTAAGTGACCTCCGTGGTCTAGGCGCATAGCCATAATAGTGTCACCAAATTCCAGTAAGCCAAAATATACTTCCAAATTTGCTGGGCTTCCAGAATATGGCTGAACATTTACATGATAATCTTTAGCATTATAAACATCTCTAGCTCTTTGTTGGCACAAAGTTTCCACTTTATCTACCACACTACAACCTCCATAATATCTTTTGCCTGGATAATTTTCTGCATATTTATTATTAAGCACGCTTCCTAAAGCTTCCAAAACAGCAGAAGAAGCATAGCTTTCCGAGGCAATTAATTCAAGCCCTTCTTTTTGACGCTTTTTTTCTTCTTCGATTAATTTTGCAATCTCTGCATCAACTTTTTTTAATTTTGCCATATTTTTATAATATTAATTCTAATTATTTTAGCTCCTTGTTTTTGTTTCGCATTAAAAAATTTTGACCTGATACAACCTCCTAATCTCCTGACCCATCATTCTTTGCTGAATCCATTGTTTGCTTCTGCCCATTTTTTGCCAGTAATCTCGGCTTCGGTTCAGTGCTTTTTCAGGATCTGCTATTTCTTGAATTCTCTCGTAGCCTACTTTTGCTAACCAAAGCTTGATTGGTTCTGCTTTTGGCGAAGGCACAGATTGAATTAAGCGAAAAATTGTTTCCGTATCAGCCACATCAGTTTCTCTTGATTTTCCATCTTCGGCCTGAAACTTCAACCGGTTACAATTTGTAATCACTTGACTTCCTTCTTTTTTAAGTCTATTTTTCAAGACCTTCCAATAATTTCTTGCTAATTGAAAATCTGATTGACCAAGCAAGGCCTTAATGATATCAACAACTGAAAAATACCAAGTTTCTTTTTTTTCGTCAAAAATGCGACGAATTTTAAAATTTTCAAATATCGCCAATGAATTTTTATTTTTATTCATGATTTTTATCTTAACTTTTGAATTACTTTCAGTATAACACTTTAGCTTTTTAATTCAACACAAAATTTTAATATTTTTAATCTTATACTATTTGTATTCCCGTGCTTTAATAATCCCAAATAAGAATTATATGAATTTTCTGTTAAAAAGCATCCATGCCACTTATGTTTTATCACAGTTTTTATGAAAAATAAAAGTCTCCGCACAATCCGTGCACGGAGACAAAGGACAAATTTGCAAAGGGCAAGGTCAGAGCAACCACAACCCAAGTGCAAATTTTTAGACACTTGCGAGGATGGCCGAGACATTTATAGCAGCCCAGTGAAAGCCGAGCCAGAGGCAGTCCCAGCTCCACTCCCCGTCATTCCAGCACAAATACAGAACACACCGCCCACCATCCGGCGTCCGAAGAACAAGCCCAAAAAAGCTGATAAATTCAATTCCTTTCGTCAATCTCAGCCTTTCCAAAATGCTCTCTTCTGGCTTGCCTTTGGCTTTTTTCGCATGGTAATCGTCCCACAACGAACGGAATGACCGGCCACCGAGTCGAATCACATCCAACTGCTTTTGCCGAAGTAAATTTTCCTCGGCGAGGACCGACGACTCGTTGTCGCGAAGAAAATTTATGATTTCGACTTTTTCCCAGTCGATCTCATGCAACCGATTTTCGCGGACATCCCTGTCCTCATCGCCTTTCAATCCATCGCCATCAATTGGTCCTTTCCAAACAGACCAATCTTTGCCGATAAATTCAGCCGGTACAAACAGCTTGCCCAAAGAGAGCTTCAGACACAGGACAATCTGTGCCACGCCAGCAAGAAACAATTTGATCAGGTCTTTCTCCGCCTTTGCCAATTGACCTAAAGCAGTCACTTCAGTTGGCGTCCACCCGTCACGCTCCAGCGATTCCATCAACTGATGTGTCTGTCCCTCGGGAAAAGAAGACATATCCTCCATCCTTTCTGGCACATGTGCCAAAAAAAACAAAAACTTTTGCTAGAAAACCGCCAAACATATGGCAGTCATAGCCAGAAATTCTTAAAACAAATAGACACCCGATGTCTATCCAACTTTCAAAACTTTTGGCTATGACCACCATTTTTGCAGTGAAAAGAACAAAATTAACTATATATCAATTATGCATATTTATTGATTTATGTCAAGGGGTTGCGATAATAATTTTAATAAACTAAAATAACTAAATATACTCATAAAATAAACTTATGATAAATCAACAAGACGAGCTACAAGCTAAAGAATTTTTAAAAAGAGTGGAAATTATCACCATGAAAAAGGATCTCAGAAAACTGAGGGAAGTTGATGCACTCAAAGAACGCAATAAAATAGTTTCTGGAGGATTTCAAAAACCAACTTTAAAAACAACTAATGCTGAAGGTTTAAATGAAGTAAAAGAAAAGTTTGAAAGAGAAAAAATCCTTAACGAAAATTATATGCAAGAAGTGGAAGCAGAAAAACAATTAAATGATTATGCTACTGAAGAAGAAAAACAAAGAATTTTTATTTTAGATTCAGAAAAAATACAAATAAATAAAAAAATAAAAGAAAACAGAGCTAAAAAAGAGTCTGAACTTGTGATGAAAAAAAATGAAATTGAAATAGAAAAAAATAAATTAGTAGGCAAGTTAAAAGAAATACAAAAAGCGGAAGAAAAATTGGAAAGCGATCAAAAGGTTATTTCCGATAAAGAAAAAACAACAAATATCTCTTCTGAAAAAGAGGGCTTAGAAAAAAGAAGATGGGAGCTGGAGGAAAATACAAAAGAAATTGAAAAAAATAGATGGGCGATTGAAAGAGAAATTGAAGGCAAAAACAAAGGGATTGAGACTGTTGATCAAGATTATAAAAAAATGATCGAAGAAGAAAATGACTTAAAACAAAAAAATACAGATGTTGACAAACAGTTGCGTCAGATATATTCTCAAATAATATCAAAGGTCCAAAATACCAAAAAACAAGAAGCAGAAGATAAAATAACAGCCCAAGGCAAAACAGCAAAGGCCGAGGCTATAGAAAAAGAAAACATCCAAAGGAAACAATGGACAAAATCTCCTTCTGCTAGAGCTCCAGAAAAAGAATATCTACAAAATATTTCCACGACTGCAAAAGAAAATCTAAATAAACAAGCAGAAGATGAAGAAACACATAGACAAAAATTTTTACAAGACATAGAAACAAAAACAAACGAAGAAAACAAAAAATAATTAACTTGCTTATAATAGGCATAAAAATATGAACAAAAAAGATATTGCAGATTTAAAAGAAAAATTAGAATTAGAAAAAAATAAAATTACAAAAGAATTGGAATCTTTTGCAGTAAAAGACGAAGCTATGGCCCACAATTGGAATGCCCAGTTTCCAAACAAAGAAAAAGGAGACAAAGAAGAAGAAGAAGCTGATGATGCAACAGAGTTTGATAATTTAATCGCGCTTGAACACAGTTTAGAGTTAAAATTAAGAGATATTTCATTGGCTTTAGAAAAAATTAATAAAGGGGAAGGCAAAGAATATGGTGTTTGTGAAAATTGCAGTAAAAATATAGAAGAAAAAAGATTACAAGCCTGTCCTGAAGCAAAACTTTGCATGAACTGCAATGAAAAATAAATTTATTTTAATTTTTATTACCTTACTTTTATGCACAAGTAATGCTTTTGCAATAGAAAAAATTGACATTAATACAGCTAATTTACAGCAATTAGATCAAATAATAGGAGTTGGGCCAGTTACAGCTCAAAAAATAATTGATGCCCGTCCATACTCCTCAATTGATGATCTATTGAGAGTAAAAGGCATAGGCCCAGCAACACTACAAAAAATAAAAGAGCAAGGAATAGTCTGCATTGATTGTTTGGCTGTCATTCCCCCTCCATCAACTGCGGTTGAGGCTCGCAATGACGTGCCTATTATACCAATTGTTCCTATAATTTATCCAAGCGGAATTATTTTAAATGAGATTTTGCCAAGCCCAGAAGGAGCAGATGAAGAAAATGAATTTATTGAAATTTATAATTCAAACAGTTTTGATATTGATTTATCAGGCTGGAAAATAAAAGATACTACAGGCACAATCACAACCTTCACAATCCCGTCCGGAACAATAATATTAACAAATAAATATTTGGTTTTTAAAAGACCGCAAACAAAAATTAGTTTAAACAATACTGGCGACACAATAAACTTAATTTTACCAAATGATAAAATTATAGACTCTATTACTTTTACCAAAGCCCCCCTTAACCAATCTTATAGTAAAATAGATTCTATATGGTCTTGGAGCACAACTTTAACTCCAGCCTTAAAAAATATAATTTCTGTACCCACATCAAAAGATTCCGCTACCTCTATAAATACTGCAAAATCAATAAACGACAATTTAGCCTCATTAAACAATTCACTTGACTTACCGCCAAGTTCTTTTCAAAATAATTATTTTAATATCAATCCCCTAATATTATTCTTTATTGTTTTGAGTGTGGCTATAATTTCTGCAATTGCAATTTTGATTTTTAAAATAAAACTTTCCAAAACCAGCAAATAGCTTGCGAAAATAAAATTTGTTTGGTAAAGTAATTAAATAAACTAACAAATTTTCACAGATGCTAAACAGATCTTCACAAATCACAGATAATAACGAAAAAATCTGTGATCCGTGCAAATCTGTTAATAAATCTGTGTTAATCTGCATTCTCAAATGTCAGGACATTCTCATGCAAAAACAGTAATGGGCACAAAAATGGCTAATGCTGCTAAAAAAGGAAAAATATTTTCTAAATATGGGCATTTAATTACAATAGCTGTAAAAGATGGCGGTGGTTCGGGAGACCCAACAAAAAACTCCAAACTTAAAGCTATAATGGATCAAGCCAAAAAAATGGATATGCCTAAAGAAAATATTGAAAGAGCCATCAAAAAAGGCACAGGTGAATTAGCTGGTGAAAATTTAGAAGAAGTTTCTTTTGAAGCTTTTGGCCCAGGAGGAATTGCGATGATAATTACTGGAATTACAGATAATAAAAACCGAACTTTGGGTGAAATTAAAATTGCCTTAAATATGAATAATGGTAAATTGGCTGGCGAAGGCGCTGTAAGGTGGATGTTTGAAAACAAAGGAACAATTATTATTGATTTAAGCTCGCAAACAGAGGAATTAAAAAATAAAGAAAATTTAGAAATGATAGCTATTGAAGCTGGCGCTGATGATGTAAAGCTCGAAAATGATATTTTTATAATTTACACAAAACCAGAAGATTTAGAATTAGTAAAAAAATCTTTAGAAGAAAAAAATATAAAAATAGATTCTGCTTCTGTTAGTTTGGTGGCCAAAGAAGAAGTTAATGTTTCTGATAAAGAAAAGGAACACTGCCAAAAACTTTTTGATGTTTTAGATGATAATGATGCAGTGCAAGATGTGTATTCAAACTTAAAAAATTAATTTAATGATTATTTTAGGAGTAGATCCTGGGTTGGCAACGGTTGGTTTTGCGATTATAGAAAAGATAAAAGATTGTAAGTCTATCGATGATAAAAGATTTAAAGTGATTGATTTTGGTTGTATTACAACTTTGCCAGGTTTTACTGCAGGCGAAAGATTAGACCAAATTCACAAACAACTAACTCTTCTTATAAAAAAACATAAGCCAGATTTAATGGCTGTTGAAAGCCTTTACTTTTTTAAAAATTTAAAAACCGTAATGCCAGTTAGCCAGGCCAAGGGAGTTATCCTGTTATCTGCTGCTCAAAAAAATATTCCTGTTTTAGAATTTACCCCACTTCAAATGAAAATGACCATCGCTGGTTATGGTAGGGCAGAAAAAAAACAAGTCCAAGAAATGACCAAAAAACTTTTGGACTTAAGTAGTTTTAATATGAAAGAAAATTATAGAAATAAGGACGATGCATCTGATGCACTAGGGGTCGCAATCTGCGCTGGGTTACATAACAAATTTTTAGTAGGATAATCATAAACATAATATTACACACCAAAAAAAACCACTTCACATTTAAAAGTGGTTTTTACATTATCAAAATTTATTTTTTTAATTTCACACCAAGTTTTTCAGCTAATTGAGAGATAACATTTGAAATAGAATCTAAAATAGAGGCCAACAATTGCTCTTTATTAACAGAAACAGGGGTTTTTACAGTATTTGATGGGCATTGTTTTTTACCATCAGAACCAATCATTGGCAGAGTCCAACGACTAAACACCCCAAACAAATTATTATCTTTACAACATAAATATTCCGAATTTCCTATATATACTCCTGATTTATCATAATTTGAACAAGTAATGGATTCATTATCTTGATAACAAAATTTAGGCAAATCAGAACATTTAAAAAATGAAGTTGTAATATTTTTACAATTAATTTTAATAGTTTTTGGTGTTTTATCAAATTCACAAGAAACGGCTTGATTAGCTGTAATTGTTACAGTAGTAGAACTTTTTAAAGCACACAGTTTTTTCTGAATTATCTCAGCGAGCATAGAAACGGAGGAGCTATTCTGAAACTGGGAGCATGCATTACTAACTATGCCAATATTTTTACAGTCATTTATAGAATCACATTCTATACATGCTTTTACGGTGTTATTTAATTTATAACACTCCGATTTATCACCATGCCCATGCATATAATACATAAAAGTATCACATTTATTCTTATCCAGAAAAGATTTTATTTCATCTAAAGCTGGTAATTCCTTTGCTCCCACTATTTGAAAATTACTGCATGATTTTGCGCTCCAGTTATTATACCAACAATCATTTTTAAAGCGTGAAATACATTTATCTTGTTTTTCAAAATCTAATTGACAAAATATACCTTCATCTTTATTTCCTATCCTGTCACAACCTGAACCAAGATTAAAAATACAACCAAGGGTAGGGTGCCATGAACAACTCAACTTAGGATCAGACTCACAGGTTGTCTTATCTTTATATGTTGGACAATTCTTTTTGCCTAATTCAGAGTTTAGATTTATATTACACTCTGGAAAATCCTGATAAGCACACATACAACAATTTGTTGTTTTTTTAGGAGTTGGAGGAGTTGAGGAACAACTGCCCGCACCACACCAACCCGCTTTTTTTGTCATATAATTTATACAAGGTGTACCACTGTTTGGATACATTCCTATACCAGGACCACATTTAACAGGGCAACTCTGACAAACACGATCCACTGAGTTTATCCAAGGAATTGACCCATCACAACAAAGAGCTGGAGCAGTTGGAGTAGTTGGAGTAGTTGGATATTTTAACCATGAATTAACTTGCTGTTGTAAATAATTTATTTGCTGTTGCATTTGCATCATTACAGAACTATTATTTTGTGAATATTGAGCTTTTACAAAAAATGCAACACAAAAAACCAAAAAAAATAGAGCTAAGAAGAAAAAAGGTTTTTTCATAAGTTTTTTATGTTTTTAATATTTTTTAAAAAATAATTTAAAGAATTAATTAATTATACTCCCTAAACAGGTTTTAGCAAGACAAGAGTAAAAAATTTGTTATAAATTTAGATTAATTTATGGCTGTGGACAAGTGCCTATTGACATT
>CAINMG010000093.1 GCA_903850725.1 Candidatus Staskawiczbacteria bacterium | reverse complement strand
TTAAATTAAAATTTATTTTATTGGCACAACAATGTCAATATAACTCCTTCATTTTTATTTAAATAAATAGCCAAATTTCTAAAAGATTCTTTTTCTTCATCTGTCATTTTTATAGATCCTTTATCCTGTGCTAATTCAAAATTTATTGCTTTTCTTACTTCTTCTGGCATAGTTTCACACATTCTATTCCATGCATTGTTGTATCTAGAATTAATATAAAACGGTTTTAATCCATCCATTGCTTCACCTATTTTACCACTTAAAACTTGTTTTTGTATCCATCCCAAAAATTGAAAATGAAAATTGTTTGTACTACCTTTTTCAAAAACTAATTTTTCCCAATGCTCTTTTTCCTTTTTATTATCTGTCATTTCTTTAATACGAGTGTCATAATACTTGAAAACTTCTTCTCTTGGAGTAGTTTCTCCATCATTAGCAAAAATCCAATCTGACATTTCTTCGGGTAACTCTTGCTTCCATCCTTCAATAATAGCCATAGCAACCTCATTTTCATCTTCTGGACCTAATTCAGATTTTGGTTTTAATTCGCTCATATAATTTTATTCTAAATCTAATTTGTAAAATACAGTATCATACATTAAAGATGGGTGTTTTGCTAAATCTTTTGGTAATGATTTAATATTATTAAATCCATTTCTTTCATAAAATTTCATTGCGGGAATCGCATCTGGCAAAGTACCTAAAAATATTTTTTTGAATCCTTTCATCTTTGCAAACTCCAATAAAGTAAAAAATAGTTTTGTACTAACGCCTTTTTCTTTCCCTCTAAAATTTTCAATCACAGCAAATCTATGCATGCTTGCTCTTTTTTTTCCCTGATCTCTTAACCCTATTGTTCCAATTATATTATTTTTATTAATTGCTACCCAAAAATTTCCTCCACTGTCTTGATATGTTTCTTTGATTACATTTAAATCTGGCCTCTCTCGCCTAGGTCGGCCTCTTGAATTCTCATATACTTGAAAAATTAGTTCATTTACTTGTTTTTTATAATCATCAGAATATTCCTTAATTTCAAACTTTATCTCTTGGCTCATAGTTTTACCTTAAAACTGCGTTTAATTGTTTTACGGTTTCCTGTCTTATTTCTTCCTGTATTTTATTAATTTCTTCACTAGTTAATGTTCTTTCTGGACTTCTATAAACAATTCTAAATGTGTAGCTCTTCTTATCAGCACCAAACTTCTCTTCATTTTCAAATTCATCAACTAATTTTACTTCTTCAATTAGATTTAGAGCAAAATCACGTACAATTTCATAATAATTATTTAAGTTTATATTTTTATCTATTATAAACGAAATATCTCTACTAGTTTCTGGATATTTACTTACTTCTTTGTATTTGGTGTCTATATTTTTCAATTGGCCAGTTATACGTGGGTCTTTAGCCCAAAAAATTCTAATATCAGATATTTCCATTTTAATAATTCCGAGTCTTTCTAATCCAAATCCAAATGCCCAACCATTATATCCCTCAATTCCAAAGTTTTTTAAAACAATTTTTTTAGGCATTCCTCCACCCAAAATCTCAATCCACTTTCCATTTATTTGAACTTCTACCTCTAATGAAGGATCTGTATAAGGAAATGTGTCAACATTAAATCTAAACACAACATCTGATCCAAAAAGACTTCTTACAATTAAAGACAAAGCATCTTTTAAATCGTCTATGCTAAGCATTTTTTGGCTATCAGGAACAAGATACAAACCACCCATTTGGTGAAAAACATTCATATGATGTCTATCAACCTCATCTTTTCTATAAACCTTACCATAACAGAAAACTCCCATTGTTTCACCTTTTCTGGCTCTTTCTCTAATTTCTGGATCATTTAAGTAATAATACCACATTACAGTATCGTGGGTGCGCAAAACATTATTTTCATCAACATAATAAGTATCAGATTCACTTCTAGCTGGGTGGTCTTTTGCAAAATCAAAAAGATCAAAAAGAACATTGGTTGGTATAATTTCAGGAATTGTTATAACATCAAAATCCTCAAAGTCTTTAATTTGAGTAACTCTTTTGACAATCGCTTTAAGCGGACTATCATCGGTGCGAGACAAATCAGGCAAAGCTAAAAGCCTTTTTACTCTTTCGGCTTTTATATCAGTTCGCTTCTCTAAATCTTTAATTAACTCTTTTTCTTTTGGATAGTTTATAAAAATATTGCTCTTCATTTTTTTACAATTTAATATATTTTACTATTTTACCAAAAATATGTAAACAAAACAAGACCTAATTTAAAATTATTAAGCTTTACTTATACACTAAATATAGTATTATAATTATAGTATTTTAGTTCCTTCCATTCTCACAGGAGATAAGTCATGTCTTCGAGAAAAGCAAAGTCAAATGTTGTCATTTACATCGAACCCATCGGAGAAAGAGTAAATTCCGAGATTGTTAGGCTAATTGGGGGTCAAGATATTGATATCGCAATCATGAACAACGTGAAGTGTCGCGACGGCCAAACGCGCAATTTGTGGCGGTGTAACAAAAATGTCTTGCAAATTCTTCTTACGCAAAGAAGCGAAGACTTTCAATTTAATGTCTTTGTACAACACGGAAGGTACAATGATATTATCAGTGGCGAGGAATTCGCAATCCATCTGTAAAAAGTGGTACGATACCGCCAAAGCGACCTGTCGCAGAGACTCGTCGCTTTTTTTTACCAATAAAACTTGCAAAAGTGCAAATTTTGTGCTATACTATATTCATATAAATAATTAATAAAACTAAATAAAATGGATACAAAAATAATGTGTAATGTTGGGCAAAGGTCTGCTGATTATAATTTGCTTAAAAATATGGCTCAAGCTGGCATGGAAATTGCCAGACTTAATTTCTCACATGCTTCAAACGATCAACTTGTGGAGCTTAAAGCCAATCTAAAGAAAGTCAAAAAAGAAACTGGGAAAGATGTAAAAATATTACAGGATTTATGTGGACCAAGAATTAGAGTTGGGATTTTACCAAGCGAGGTTCATATGAAAGAAGGTGAAGTTTATTCTTTTGCATACAATCAATGTGATTTAGTAAAAAAAATTATCCCTATAGATCACAAAGAATTAATAAATGATGTAAAAGTTGGTCACCCATTTTACTTAATTAATGGAGCAATTGAACTTACAGTTACTAGAATAAATAATAATAAAATTTTTGCTAAAGTAGAGAGAGGAGGATTACTTACCTCTAAAAAAGGAATTAATGTACCTGAAACAAAACTTTCTAGTGGCGGAGTAACTAAAAAAGATGAAATTGATGCTAGGTTTGGCAGTAAGCAAAAAGTAGATTATATAGGACTTTCTTTTGCTCAATCTGCAGAAGATGTAAAAAAACTTAGAAAAATTGTTGGCAAAGATGTCAAAATTATAGCTAAAATTGAAAGTGCTGTGGCATTAAAAGTAATTGATGAAATATTAAAAGAATCTGATGGTATTATGGTTGCTCGTGGAGATTTGGGAATAGAAACTCCCTTGGAAGAATTACCAATTTTACAAAAAGAATTAATAAGACATGCTCATTGGCATGGCAAGCCCGCAATTGTAGCTACTCAAATGATGCTCTCTATGGTTGAAAAATCTCATCCAACATATGCTGAAGTTACTGATGTAGCCAACGCAGTATTTGATGGAGCTGATGTACTTATGCTTTCAGACGAAACATCTATAGGCCAATATCCTCTTGAATGTGTAAAAACAATGAAGAAAATTATTGATAAGACAGACGAGTATTTTAACAAAACTAACTACTGGGAATAGCTAAAAATCACTACCTGTGGATAAACTGTTGCGTTTTCTCTCTATATATGCGATAATTAATTAAATTAACTTTTGGCAATATTAAAGTTTGCAACTAAGATAATGCCAAATAAAATAAATGCCAGCAAAATCAAATTCGGCTTTCATGAAGCCGTTAGCACTTACACCTGCACTTGAAGCAGTTGTAGGAAAGGGACCTATGCCAAGATCTGAAGTTGTCAAAAAACTTTGGGCATATATCAAAAAACTTAACCTTCAAGATCCAAAAGCCAAAAGAAATATTTTAGCTGATGAGAAATTAAAAGTAGTATTTGGAGGAAAAGCAGTTGTAGATATGTTTGAAATGACAAAATTAGTTTCAAAACATCTCTCATAATATTTCTCGTAAATAACTTTATACACTCAAAAAGTCCCGCTAAGCGGGACTTTTTTTAAATAAAATTTATTCTGTTTTGTTATTTGGAGCCGTATTTTTTGGTAAAATCTTCTTTATCGTCAAATTTAGCAAAGTCATATTCTTCTTGGCTTGGTTGATTTATGAATCCCTTTTTATTTTCATGCATAATACCGCACCAATATTTTTCTGTAAGTCCGGCAATTTCCTTAAAATATACCAATGAACCATTGGCATATCCGCAATACATACAGCCAATTTTTTGAAAAGGTGTTAAATATTTTAATTTATTTCTGTCTAAAATTAATATATATGTTGAGCGTCTTAACTTTTCTATTCCATATATTGGAAAACAAACAGCTTGATATAAAGAAACTAAAATATCAAGCAAAATAAACACTGGCAAGGGAAGCCATATTAATGGTCCAGAAAAGAAACGAGCCCAAGGTCTTTTATTGTTTTTTAGAAAGTCC
>CAINMG010000092.1 GCA_903850725.1 Candidatus Staskawiczbacteria bacterium | reverse complement strand
GTCTCTCCACCTTTAATTGGGTTTGGAGAAGTTGATATGTTTGTTAAGGTTGGGATATAGGTATAATTCAATGTTATATAATCTAGAATTGGAGTGTATGTTCCATTTGAAGTAAAAGCTATTTTGTAATAAAAATTTGATCCTGACCAAACAAGTGCTGATAGATTGATTGTGTTTGTGCCTGCAGTTAATGTATTTAAGCCATCTAACACTCCCGATGAATTATACCAAGTTGCATTGTCGTTGCTAAATTGGATTGTTGTGGTTGTGCTTGGTGGCAGTGAGGTAAGATTATATACAAAGTTATCTATTGTTACAGCAGTTTGCCCTGTAAGCAAATTGGTTGAAGTAAAACTGCCAGTTGTGCTGTAAACATTGTAAACTCCTGTAAAACTAATATAGCTTAATGTTATTGTGTCTAGTGCTGGAGTATTTGCTCCATCTGAAGTAAATATCATTCTATAATAAAATGATGACCCAATCCAACCCCTAGCTGATAAATCAATTGTGTTTGTGCCTGCAGTTAATGTATTTAAGCCATCTAACACTCCCGATGAATTATACCAAGTTGCGCTGTCTAAACTAAATTGCACAGAAGCTGTAGTCCCTGCTGGAATAGTAATAGTATATGAAAAAGTATTAATTATTTCTGCTCCAGAAGAAGCTAAAAGATTTGTAGAAACAAACAGCCCGTAAGTCTCGTAATCTGCTTTGGCATTGTTTGCAAAACCAAAAAACACACAAATTATACAAATAAATAATACTATTGATTTTTTGTTATAGAATTTCATTGTTAGGATTACTTAAGAAAATCTAAATAATTTTCGCGATTAATAAGTGTTATGGTGCTATTTTGATAAGTTGATAAAAACTCTTTTGGTTTTGTAAAATTACTTTTTTGCCACTTAAATTCAAATCCAGATAATATCCCCCCGAATCTTCAATATAATCAATTTCTTTGCCGTTGGTTGTTCTCCAAAAATAAGTATTTGCAGAAATACCAAGATTATTGTTTTGTTTTATCTTTTCACTTATCATAAAATTCTCCCATAAGGCACCTACATCCTGACGCAAAGAAATTGGATTAAGATTATTAATAAGTGCATTTCGTATACCTGTATCATAAAAATATACTTTTCGTAATTTCTTCAATTCATTTCTTAAATTGCGACTAAATGGCGAAAGCCTAAAAATTATAAATGCTTTTTCTAGTATCTGAATATAATTTGAAACCGTATTTTTATCTACTCCGACCAACTCAGCCAACTCGTTATAAGATACCTCATTACCAACTTGTAAAGCCAATGCTTGTAAAAGTTTTTCTAAAATTTCTGGGCTTTTTATGTTTTGATATTGGAGAATATCTTTATAGGTATAACTTAAAACTAATGTTTTCAGATTTATCGCAGCATCACCTTCCTTCAAGATAACATCTGGATACATGCCATAAATAATTCTCCTTTCTAAAAGCCTTTTTAATTCCAAACTAGAATAAACACTTTCTAGCTCTTGTGTAGAAAAAGGGTAAAGATAAAATTCAAATTTTCTTCCGGTTAAAGGTTCTGAAATTTCATTTGACAAATCAAATGAAGAAGATCCTGTGGCAATAATTTGAATATCTGGAAAATTATCCACAATAATTTTGAGAGTCAAACCAATATTTTTTACTCTTTGTGCCTCGTCTAAAATCACTAATTTCTTACCGGCAAAAAATGCCCTCAGCTCCGTAGAAGTTTTATCGGTTAACGCTTGACGAATATCAATTTCATCACAATTATAATATTCAGAATTTTTTGGATATTTCTTTAATATTTCTTTTACCAATGTTGTTTTCCCAACTTGCCTTGCTCCATAGATAATAACAATTTTATTTTTAAATAAATTTTTTTCTATGGCATATTGGATTGTTCTTTTTATAATCATAAAATTATTATTTAGGTGAGTATATTCACTTAAATATATACTATTTAGGTGAATAAGTCAATTTTAAACGACAAATTGAACAAATTTTATCATAATTACCAAAAGTGTAAACACAAGGGTAGAAATTAGGCAAAAGATTTTTCATAAGCATTTTTCTGCGAAGCCTATAAGTATTATAGTTTTTCATTGCTCCCAAGTAAGAATTTATGCTAGATAAAAAATTTAATCTTTTGTCTTTTAACTTATAAATATTTTCTTTTTCTGTCTTTGTTTTGAAAAATTGAATTTTTTTATAAAAATTACCTTTTGTTTTGTTATTTATATAAATTCTATATGGCTTTACAATTGTTCCCAAAAAAGAAACTCCTTTTGTAAAATGCTGTAAATATATTTTCTTGGGATGTAATTTAAGCAGTAATTCTTTGCTTAAATATTTTTCAATAATTGAAATTATAGATTTTAGATAT
>CAINMG010000091.1 GCA_903850725.1 Candidatus Staskawiczbacteria bacterium | reverse complement strand
CAGGTAAAGATAATATTTCGCAATCAAATGAAATCACAATCACCGATAAAGACGACACAATCACACTTACAGATAAAGCAGGCAACACAACTGAGATAAAACTTAAAGACAAAAACAGAAAAATCACAATGAAGGCAGAAATCAAATCCATAAAGTATAATGGCAAGTTAGCTGACACTAGCAAAAACAAAATGGCTTTCTTATGGCTATATGACAAAAACAAGAATCTCAAAATGCTTTCGCAATATGTATCCTCCACCCTTCGATATGGCTCAGGGCAAGCAAAAGATTATAATGTGCTGGCAGTTTATGGTGGCAAAAATACAACTTTTGTTGGTAAAGATAGTGGGGGCAAAATATTAAAAACAGAGAAAGGTTTAAAGATTTTAAAAATCACTACAGATAAAGGGGATTTGGGGTGGGGGTATTAGATTTGCATAGTTTTTTTATTTTTGGTAAACTGATGGCAAGATACTGCTAAAATATGAATCAATTTATAAATAGTAAAAAATCTGGAGGTTGGCAAAAAATTGGTTTGATAAAAATAATAACTGGAATTATTGTGTTGGTTTTGTTTGTGGGAATTTTGAATTTATTCTCTGCTAAAATTAGGAATGGTTTTTATTCGTTAACCTTGCCAGTTCAAAAAGTTTTTTTAAATGCAGGCAGTAATACAGCTTCTGCCTTTGGGTCTGTTTTTAATTTTGGGAATTTGCAGAAGGAAAATGAAAATTTAAAAAACGAAAATCAGAAATTACTTTCTCAGATGGCATTGCTTTATGATTCATCGGAACAGACCCAAGCAGTAAAGGATATTTTAGCTTGTAGCCAACCTGAAGATTTTAATTTAGTTTTGGCAAATATTACGGGATTTGATTCTAAAGAGGATTTTATTCTAATTGATAAAGGTAAAGATGATGGTATTTCAGAAAATATGGCAGTTGTTTCCCAGCAAAAAGTTTTGTTTGGAAAGATCTCAAAGGTTTATAAAAGCTTTTCTCAGGTAATGTTGATTTCAAATAAAAATAGTGTTTTGGATGTAAAAATTATAGATGGCAATTTGGTTCCTATATACGGGGTTATAAGAGGAAAGGGCGGTCTTACTTTATATTTAGATTTGGTGCCAACAGATTCCGAGATTAATGCTGGGGATATTCTTACGACTTCGGCTCTGGAGGGGATTTTTCCAAAAGATCTTTTAGTTGGTAAAATAAAACAAAAGGAAAAAAACGACTTAAAACCTTTTCAAACAGCAACAGTTGAACAATTTTTTGATATCAAAATAACAGAAAAATTATTTGTGATTACAGATTATATGAAAATAAAGTAATGTGGGTAAAATATATTATTCTGACAATTTTATTTTTTATTTTGGCTTTAGCTCAGGCCAGTTTTTTTCCATATTTTAATATTTTAGGGATAGTCCCAAACTTTGTTTTTATTTTGTTTATTTCTTTATTGTTTTTTTGCAGACAGGATAAGGTATTTTTAATTTTCACTTCAATTATTGCCGGATTTTTTCTAGATGTTTTTTCTAATTTGTTTTTCGGGTCATTTATTATTTCTTTTTTTATAATTTATATTTTTGCAGGTAGGTTCTTAAAAAACTTGATTGAAACGAAAGAGAGGTTTCCATTTTTACATTTTGCTTTTTTCTTTATTTTAGCTTATGCTTTCAACAAATTATTCTTAAGTATTATTAATTTTGTTTCATATCATCAATATTCAGAAAGTTTGAGCTGGATTATTTTAGTGGAAATTGCATATAATTTATTATTTGCTACAATTGGATTTTATGTTTTCAAAAAATTACAAAATAAAAAATAAATATTCTGCAGATATTGAGCCTCATGAGGTATTTTTGGATAATATGGCCAAGGCAGAGGAGTCAGAGTCTGGGTTTTCCGAAAAAAGATTTGAGGTCCCATTAAAGGAGATAAAAGCTTATGTTTTGATGGGTATTTTTATACTGCTTGTTGTTTTAATTTTTGGAAAAGTTGCATATTTGCAAATCTTTAAAGGCAGTGATTATCGATTGTTAGCTGAAAATAATAAAGGAAAAGTAGTTTTGATTAAGCCAGAGAGAGGTATAATTTATGATAGAAATTTAAAGAAGCTAGTATCAAATTCTCCTGCTTTTGATTTGGTTTGCGATAGAAGGAGTTTCCCCGCTTCTAGTGAGCAAACAATTAAGGAAATATCAGAGCTTGCTGTTATTTTAGGAAAAGATCCAGCAAGTTTAGAGAAGCAAATCAATGATTCTGTCGAACCAAATGTTTTAATTTCTGAAAATTTATCGCATGAAATAATTTTAATTTTAGAGGCGCGTCTTAAGGAATTTTCTGGGTGTCAGGTAGAAAATAATATATTAAGAAACTATGTTTTAGGGCAATCATTTTCACATTTACTAGGATATATTGGTAGAGTAACTCAGGATGAATTTACTGGCAAAAAGAGTTATGCGATAAATGATAGTTCTGGGAAAACCGGACTTGAAAAATCTTATGAAGAATATTTACGAGGAATTCCTGGAATATTAGAAACTCAAAAGACAGCGGTCGGGATACAAAAAGGTCAAGAAATAATTTCAGAGCCAGTTCCAGGAAACAATATAATATTAAATATTGATTCTGGCTTGCAACAGAAAGTTTATGATGAGCTTGAAAAAGTAGTTAAAGATGTTGGTTCTAAGAAAGCCTCAGCTGTGGCTATAGATCCAAGAAACGGTCAGGTTTTAGCGCTTGTTTCTTATCCGTCCTACGATAATAATTTATTTTCTAAAGGAATTTCTCAAAAAGATTTAGATCAACTTGTAAATGATTCTTCTCGTCCATTTTTTAATAGGGCAATTTCTGCTCAATACCCAACAGGTTCAACAATAAAACCTTTTGAAGCATCGGGTGCTTTGCAGGAAAAGCTAATTTCTCCAAATAAATTAATAAATGATCCAGGGTTTATAGAAGTAATAAGTAAATATGATCCGAGTATTATTTATAGGTTTGGCGGGGTTACGCCTCATGGATGGGTAGACATGAGAGAGGCAATTGCTGTATCTTCAAACATTTATTTTTATACAATTGGCGGAGGGTATAAAGATCAGCAAGGACTAGGGCCAACAAAAATCGCTAAATATTTATCATTATTTGGTTGGGGCGAAAAAACCGGAGTTGATTTGCCCGGAGAATATAAAGGATTTATTCCAAGCCCAGAATGGAAAAAGCAATATAAAGGCGAAAATTGGTGGGACGGGGATACTTATAACTTATCAATTGGCCAGTCGGATTTACAGGTTACTCCATTGCAGTTAGCACTAGCTTACGCTACAATAGCTAATGGTGGGATTTTGTACAAACCGCAGATTGTAAATGAAATTATTGGTGTCAAAAAGTTTGAACCAGAAATCGTAAGACAAGGTTTTATTGATAAAGAAAATTTAAAAGTTATTCAAGAAGGCATGAGGGATGGGGTGGAAAAATCTTATGGCTCGTCTTATTTCTTAAATAGCATGTCTGTACCAGTTGCTTCTAAAACAGGAACAGCTGAAATAGGGAAAGCAGGTTTCTATAATACTTGGGCATCGGTTTATGGTCCTTATGAAAACCCAGAAATTGTTTTGGTGGTTACTATTGAGGAAGTGGAGGGCTTAAGGTCAGGGTCTTTAACTGTTGCTCGCGAAGTTTTAAATTGGTATTTTAATAAAAATAAATAATATGGACTTTACTATAAAAAATATAAAAGATAATGCTTTAAATATTTCCCGAAGAATGGGGTATTTAATGCTGGGCGCAGAAAGTAGTAATGTATATAATATTGTCAGAAAATTAACTGGGAATCATTATCCTAGGTTTCACGTTTATTTAAAACAACAAGGACAGGATTTTACTTTTAGTTTGCATTTGGACCAAAAACAGCCAATTTATCAAGGCACCCACGCACATAATGGCGAATATTTCGGCCCAGTAGTTGAGACTGAAGCCGACAGGATTAAACAATTACTAAAATGATAAAAGTATTATACGAAGACAATCATATAATTGCAGTATTAAAACCTGCAGGAGTTCTAACTCAGGGCGATGGCTCTGGAGATGTTTCTTTGTTTGATGAAGTTAAAAATTATTTAAAAGAAAAGTATCAAAAACCTGGTAATGTTTTTTTGGGTCTTGTGCATAGATTAGATAAGCCAGTAACTGGAATTGTGCTGTTTGCTAAAACTTCAAAAGGAGCAAGTCGTTTATCAGAACAATTTAGAGAACATACAATTCAAAAAACTTATCATGCTATTGTGCTTGGAAAATTGAAAAATGAAAAAGGGGATTTGAAAGAAAAAATAAACAAAATTTCTTTTTTTGCTGAAGGTTTCACTAATAAAACAGATGAGGAACTTTTGGCAGAAATTAAGAAAGCCACCAAAACTAGAACAGCAGAACTTTCTTATGAAGTAGTTAAAAGCAATGGAAAGTTTTCGCTTTTAAAAATTTTGCCAAAAACTGGAAGATTCCATCAAATAAGAGTGCAAATGTCAGAAATGGGAAATCCAATTTTAGGGGATAGAAAATACAGCAATGTAAGTATGCCAGATTGGAAAGACAATAGTGCTATTGCTCTTTGTGCTACTGATATTGAGTTTAAATTGGCTACAAAAGATGAAGTTAAAAAGATTTCAATTGATTTACCAGAATCTTGGCAAAAATATTTGTAAAAGTTATGCACAGGCGGACCTATTGACTTGCTTTTGTATTCATAATAATATGAATTAATATCAGACAAAAAAGGTCGGTTATCAATTAATAAAAAAATATATTATTATGGAAACAGCACAAAATGTATCAATAAATAATGTTTGCCACGATTGCAAAAAAGAAATTTCAATAAATGGCGAAAAAATAGAAAATGGAGTTTACCTTGCATATGAGCATAATGGCGAAAAAATAAACGCTTTCAAATGCAATGATTGTTACGCAAAAAATCCAGCTCTGACAAATTTCCAAAAGTGTGAAGTTTATTCAAGGGTGGTGGGTTATATAAGGCCAGTTGCACAGTGGAATAATGGTAAAAAACAAGAATACGGAGAGAGAACTGAATATGTTATGCCAAGTGGAGGATCTTGCGGATGCTAATGTTTTTTAAAGCTCGGCAGTAACTTTTTTTCTGCGGGGAGAGCCTCTCTACGGGGCACCCTCTCCTCGAAAAAAAATTACTGCCTCACTTTTTAGTAAGTAAATAATAAATTTATGGAAAAATATAATTTACCAAAATTGCCTTATGAATATAATGCGCTTGAGCCATATATGTCTCTGGAAGTTTTGACTTTGCATCACACAAAACATCATCAATCTTACGTCAACTTTGCTAATGATTTGCTGGCTAAATTGGAAGAAGGCAGGAAATCTGGAGCTAGTCTAGATTTTAAAGCAATCTCCAAGGCATTATCTTTTAATGTAGCGGGTCATATTTTACACGAAACATTTTGGAAAATAATGGATTCGGCCAGTTCTGGTAAAAATGATATTGGCAAAAATGCACCAAAACTTTTAGAGCAAATAAACAAAGATTTTGGTAGCTGGGAGCGATTTAAAACAGAATTTTCAGAAACTGCAAAATCAGTTGAGGGATCGGGTTGGGCTTTATTAACCTGGCATAAAGAGCATAATAATTTAAATATTATCCAAGTTGAAAAGCATAATGTAAACCTTTATCCAGAGCAGAAAATTTTGTTGTGTCTTGATGTGTGGGAGCATAGTTATTATTTAGATTATAAAAATGATAGAGCTAAGTTTGTAGAAAATTGGTGGAATATTGTAAATTGGCAGGAAGTGGAGAATAGATTTGCTGAATAACTTAAGATTTTTATAAAACTGCTGTTGACAGCAGTTTTTTAATGCAAAAGGGTTGATTTATGGGGTTTAAAATAGTAATATTAAATAATTAACTTTTAATAAAAATTTATGTCAACAATTGAAGAATTAAGAAAAGTTCGTTTGGAAAAATTAAAAGCATTGGAGCATGCTGGGGTTTTGGCGTATCCTGCCAAAACCAAAAGAACTCACAGAATTTGCGAAGCTTTGGAATATTTTGATAAATTATCCACGCCAGATAAAGATGGCGGTCTAGAAGAAATAGTTTTGGCTGGCAGAATCATGGCGCAACGCGGTCATGGGGGAGCAACATTTTTGGATATTTATGATGGTTCTGGTAAATTGCAAGTCATTATTAAAGAAGATAAAGTTGGGCCAGCAGGTTATAAATTTTTTGCAGATCATTTTGATATTGCAGATTTTGTAGAGATTAAAGGAACTTTGTTTACAACCAAAAGAGGGGAGAAAACTATTGAGGCAGAAGATTACAAAATGCTGGCCAAAGCTTTGTTGCCTTTACCAGAAAAATGGCATGGTTTGCAAGACGTAGAAGAATGTTTAAGGAAAAGATATTTAGATATTTTATTTAATCCTGAAGTAAAAGATATGGTAGAAAAGAGAAGTATTTTTTGGCAATCAATGCGTGAATTTTTGCTACAGAAAGGTTTTATGGAAGTGGAAACTCCTGTGCTTGAATCTACTCCAGGGGGGGCAGATGCCAGGCCATTTATAACGCACCATAATGCAATGGACTTGGATGTTGATTTAAGAATTTCTGTTGGTGAACTTTGGCAAAAAAAGCTTATGGTGGCTGGGTTTGAAAAAACTTTTGAAATAGGTAGAATTTTCAGAAATGAAGGCATGGATGCAGAGCATTTGCAAGATTATACAGCCATGGAATTCTATTGGGCTTATGCAGATTATGATCAAGGTATGAATTTTGTGGAAGAAATGTATAAATATATAATAGAAAAAACTTTTAGTACCCTTAAATTTAAAATTAAAGGTTTTGATGTGGATTTTGCAGGTAAATGGGAAAAATATGACTATGTTTCTACAATCGCAAAATATACAAAAGTAAATATTTTAGAAGCTAGTTTGTCTGAAATGGAAAAAGTTTTGCAAAAATTAAAAATTGATTATGACAAAAATGGCTTCAATATAACAAGAGCCATAGATAATTTGTGGAAATATTGCAGAAAAAATATTGGAGGACCAGGATTTTTAATTAATGTGCCTGTAACTATGGAGCCTTTGGCTAAGAGAATGGAAACACATAATGATTTGGTGCAAAGATTCCAAGTAATAATTGGTGGGTCAGAAAATGGTAAAGGTTTTTCAGAGCTTAATGATCCAATTGACCAAGCAGAAAGATTTACAGAACAACAAAAATTAAGAGATTCTGGCGATGATGAAGCGCAAAGATTTGACCAAGATTTTGTGGAAGCTTTGGAACACGGCATGCCACCAACTTGTGGCTTTGGAGTTTCAGAAAGATTGTTTGCATTTCTAATGGACAAGCCAGCTCGCGAATGCCAAATTTTCCCCCTCATGCGCCCAAAAAACTAAAATGATAAAAGGAATAAGCCATATTACGTTTATTGTGAAAGATTTGAAAAAGTCGGCAAAGTTGCTAGAAAAGGTTTTTGATGCTAAAGAGGTCTATGATAGTAAAAGTAAAAATTTTTCTTTGGCGGCTGAAAAGTTTTTTAAAATTGGTAAAATTTGGGTGGCAATTATGCAAGGCAAAAGCCTAAAAGAAAAAACTTATAATCACTTTGCCTTTGATGTGGCAGAGAAAGATTTTGCAAAATATGAAAATAGAATAAAGGAACTTGGATTAGAAATAAAGCTAGCTAGGTCGCGCGTAAAAGGAGAAGGTAGATCAATTTATTTTTACGATTATGATAATCACTTATTTGAAATCCACTCAGGCAACATGCAAAAAAGAGTAAAATATTATAAAGGCTATTCTACTTTAAAGTAGAATAGAATATGATTATGGTTGATGAAGAGAAAGTAAAAATTTTGAAAGCTGTGGCGAATGAAAATAGATTTTTGATTTTGAAACTTTTGCGAGAAAATAATGAGATGTCAGTGGGTGATTTAGCTGAAAAAATAAATTCACCAATCCGTAGTATGTCAAAAGATTTAAGGATTTTGCGAAAAGTAAATTTAGTAAATTTTAGAAATCACTTTGCAAATCGTCTTTATTCGATAAATACAGAAAACTTCTCCAAAGAACTTTTAACTTTTATTGATAGGTAAAGCGTGGCTATTCTAAAAATTTTTAGAATAGCTCAATAAATGAGTGATTCATTGTTTTATAAAAGAAAGTATCTAGAGAATAATAAAATAAAGATAATATAAAAGCTATTCTAAGTTTTTTTAGAATAGCAAAAATTAAAACTATGGGAATTATAGTCGAATTTAATCCAGATTTAGCTCTAAGAAATATTTTAGAGTTTAAATCCGGAAACAGAAAAAATGAAGAGTGTATGCCTGAATCGATAGAAGTTGGAAAGATTTATGATTTTTTAAAAAAAGATCAAAGGAATTATTATCTGCACGGTGAAATTCCACTTTTGGAAACAAAAGGTGGTGGAGTTTTGTCTGAACCTTTGGCCAGCATTATCATTTTGGAAGCCACGCATTTTGTAGAAAATAATCAAATTTACACAAAAGGTAAATATAAAGTGATAAAAATAATTTCCAAAGACCAAGTATACTTTAACGGTTTTAATTTAAACACAAAATAATTATTATTAATTTTTATAAAATATGAATAAAAGCAAACTTGCAATATTTTCCTTTTATACAAGCTTAATCGCCGGGATTTTAATGTTTTTGGGGTTACTCTATGTTGTTAATTTTTATTATCCCAATCCAGTAATATTTGTTATAATGACAATATTTATGCCAGTTTATATTTTTTCTGCAGAAATATCAATTTTTGTCTTTTTTCTGACGATAATTGGTTTTATAACTTCTATTATAAGTTTGATAATAATTAAAAAAAGTTTGTTGGATGGAAAAAAATATGCGATTTATTCTTTAGTTATTTCACTAATTATATTTTTAATATTTTTTATGGGAATTTATTCTAATTATTAATTTAATGAATAAAGTATTAATTACAAATATTGCAAAATACGTGGGGCAAGAAATTGAGCTGAATGGCTGGGTGGCTAATTTTAGGTCTTCTGGTAAGATTGCTTTTTGGCAAATAAGAGATGGTTCTGGATTTTGCCAAGCAATTTTAGATGTAAAAGTTTTATCTGAAGAGAAATGGCAAGAGGCGCAAAAAGTAACTTTGGAAAGTTCGGTAAAAATTATTGGTGTTGTGGCCAAGCATCCCAAAAAAGAAGAATATGAATTGCAAGTAAAGGATTTTTCTTTTTACCAAATTGCCAAGGAATATCCTATTTCCAAAAAAGATCATGGGCCAGATTTTTTGCTTGATAATAGGCATTTGTGGCTTCGAAGCTCTCATCAATGGGCAATACAAAGAATTAGAAATACTTTGATTTTAGCTACGTATGAATATTTCAACCAAAATAATTTTATCAAAATAGATTCGCCTATTTTAACTCCCAGTGCTTGTGAGGGCACAACAGAGCTTTTCGAATTGGAATATTTTGGAGATAAAGCTTATTTAAGCCAATCTGGCCAATTGTATTTAGAAGCTGCAATTATGGCTCATGGCAAGGTATTTGATTTTGGACCTGTATTTAGAGCTGAAAAATCCAAAACCCGCAGGCACTTAACTGAATTTTGGATGATGGATGCTGAAATGGCTTTTGCTGATTTAGAGGAAAACATGCGCGTGCAGGAAGAACTAGTGCGTTATATGGTAAAAAGTGTTTTAGAAAAGAATATGCAAGAGCTTGCAATTTTAGAAAGAGACATAAAACCTTTGGAAAACATTTTAAAGCCATTTTATAAAATTACTCATGCCGAAGCTGTAAAAAAACTGCACGAATTGGGAAGTGACATAAAAGAAGATGATGATATGGGCGCTGATGATGAAACCATTTTAACTAAGCAATATGATAACCCAATTTTTGTGACACATTATCCTAAAGGAGTAAAAGCTTTTTATATGAAGCGTGATCCGAAAAATGATTCTCGCGTTCTGTGTGCAGATTTGTTGGCTCCAGAAGGTTATGGAGAAATTATTGGAGGCAGTCAAAGAGAAGATAATTTTGATGAATTACGAAAAAGAATAGAAGAGTTTAAACCAAAACAATCTGCTTTTTCCGCCCAAGGCGGACCAGCCTCGGGCTGGGAGTGGTATTTAGATTTACGCAAATATGGATCCGTTCCACATTCTGGATTTGGTTTTGGGCTTGAAAGAATTACAGCTTGGGTGTGTGGAATTGCACATGTAAGAGAAACAATCCCATTCCCAAGAACAATAAATAGATTAAATCCTTAATTTTATGAAGCGAAAGAAGGTTTTAATTTTTGGCACATTTGATGGTTTGCACAAAGGACATTTGAATTTGTTCTCTCAGGCTAAAAAGCATGGTGATTATTTGGTAGTTGTGGTGGCGCGAGATTTAACAGTAAAAAAAGTCAAAGGGCATTTACCAAAAATTTTAGAAGATGAAAGACTAAAAGCAGTTTATAAATGTAAGCTGGTTAATGATGCGCAGTTTGGTAACTTAAAAAGTTATTACAAAAAAATAAAAGAAATAAAACCACAGGTAATTTGTTTAGGATACGATCAGATTGCGTTTATAGATAATTTAGAAAAAGAAATAGAAAAGATTAAATTAAAAATTGAAATTGTTCGTCTAAAACCCTACCAACCCAAAAAATATAAATCTTCATTATTAAATAAAAAAACGGCATAGGCCGTTTTTGTTTGCAAAATAATATAGACACCTTGTCAATGCGGTCGCATTCACAAGGTATTCGTAATTATACGTGTGAATTGTGTCATGGCATGGTTTGCACGTATTTGATTATATTTAATTTTGTAATTTTTTATGCAAAAAAAGAGCCCCGACGACATTTCTGTCGAACGAGGCACGAGAGTGATTGTGCCACTTCATTTGCTACGAGTCGAGTATTTCTTGAAGCATCACAAATATCTCATAGTACACTTTCAGCAAGGTGATTGCTGATTTTTCTATTCGTCGTACTCTGCCATTTTTCATTTCGAATTTACGCTCGATTTCAGCTCGAGTGTAAAATTTTCCATCCACAAGTCCATAGCGGAGTTTTATGACCTCGCGTTGACGATAGCTCAAGATTTTTAGCATTTCTGCTATCAAGTCCCCGAGCAACGCCTGTTGCATCTTGTGTAATGATCTTGTTTTTTCCTCAGATATTCCGAAAAATGATTTGAGGAATTTTTCTTGCGGTGTCAGTTTTTGATTCATTTCTTTCTCCTTGTGTAGGATGGGGGAACAGT
>CAINMG010000090.1 GCA_903850725.1 Candidatus Staskawiczbacteria bacterium | reverse complement strand
TGTCCCGCCCAAATGATAATGTCATAGTATGGGCAAAGTAGAAATGTCATAGGTAAACGATTTAGTGCATAATTGATCTAAATTAAATATTATTAATTTAGAAAACATTATGGATCAAAATCAACTAATAACTATGACAAACAAAGAAGCGAAACGCTACGAAATTATCAAGGATTTGTTAGAAAAAAAGATTGATGGTACAGAAGCCTCAAAGTTACTCGGACTTTGTGTCAGACAAGTAAAAAGAATCAAAGCATCTGTAATGAACATTGGCATTGCTGGAGTGATTCACGGTAATCGTAATAAAGAAAGCAATCGCAAAACCAGCGAAGAAATCACCAACAAAGTCAAAGAGCATTTACATAAAACTTACCACGATTTTAATCCACTTTTAACAAAAGAAAAGTTACTTGAATTAAACAAAATAGATTTAAGCAAAGAAACTGTCAGACAATTGATGATCAAAGAAGGTCTTTGGAAAGCAAGAAAAAAATACGAAATTAAAAAACACTTCTGGCGTGAAAGAAAAGACAACTATGGAGAAATGGAACAATTCGATGGTTCATACCACAACTGGTTTGAAGGCAGGAATGAACAAGAATTAGGGCTTGAGCAATGTTTACTCCTATCAGTCGATGATGCCACTGGAAAGCCCACGGGAGCTAGGTTTGAAGATAACGAAGGAGTAGAGGCTGTATTCAGATTCTGGGAGGAATATATTCTAAAGCATGGTCTTCCAATATCTATTTACCTAGACAAATTTAGCACTTACAAAGTCAATCACAAAAACGCTGTAGACAACAAAGAATTAATGACTCAGTTTCAGAGGGCGATGAATCAGCTAGGAGTTAAACTTATTACCGCCCACAGTCCGCAAGCCAAAGGTAGAGTAGAAAAAATGAACGGCACATTTCAGCGAAGACTAGTTAAAGAATTACGACTGGCAAAAATTAACACAATCAGTGAAGCCAACACATTTTTAAAAGAAATATTTATTCCAAAATTTAATAAACAGTTTGCAGTAGTTCCCAAAAAAGACGCTGACTTGCACAAAAAATTAACGCCAGAACAAGTTCAAGTATTGCCTCAAATCTTTTCAATTCAATCAGAAAGAACAGTTTGTAACGATTACACAGTCAGATTCAAAAATAATTATTACCAGTTACAAGAAGTTCAATCAACCACAGTTTACAAAAAAGACATTGTAACTATTGAAGAACATTTAAACGGCGAAGTTAAGTTATCTTTAAGAAACAAATATCTTAATTTTTATGTTTTGCCTGCTCGTCCAAAAAAAGAAATTGATGTTAAATTGCTAGCGCTTACAAATCACAAACAAGAAAACTGGAAGCCACCGCAAGATCATCCATGGAGAAGATTTTTAATCAATAAAACAGAGTCGATATTATCGGCTGAGAAAAAATAAAAAAAAGCAAAAAAAATCCGGCAGGTATGACATTTCTACTTTGCCGGCAGGTATGACATTTCTATTTAGCCTTTACAAATTGCATATTACTCTTGACAAAATTCATTTTAGATGATAAGTTTAAGAGACAGATGTTCGTGGCGGATGTTCCGCCACTTTGACAGTTCCAAGTTTGTTTTTCAGAAAGGGCGCAAGCCAATGTCCAGAAAAATCTCTGTCCGTCGTTTCGTTACTCGTAGTTTGTTTTTTGAGCAGTTGGGAAGTCGTAAATTGTTGGCGGCGGGTTATTTCCACCCCGATGTTAATGATGACGGATTTGTTGATCCGACTGACGTTGTCGGATTGGTTAACTTGCTCAATCGCCAGGAGGAAGTCCCACCGAAAAACTTTGACGTCAATGGTGATGAGACAGTATCACCGCTTGATGCTGTGATGGTCGTAAATCGAATCAACGTTAATGGCAATGGCCCGGCCGTTGATTTGTTGATGGCTGAATTTGAGAAGAGCCATGGAGTCCAAGTAGGGACTCTGGCAGAATTTGCCAAATTCAATTACGAGATGAGCGGGAGTGGGGGCCCAGAAGTTGTCCCACTTACTGTTATCGTCAATTCAATAATCACGAAGGATGATGGGGCAATGTCGACAAGGTCGATGGACGTTTCAAGTCTCACCCTTAAAATGGGTGACGAAATTGTTACCCCAATTCGCAATGAAAGCGATGGGATTGTCAATTACCAAGCCGACGCTCTGATTGACGTTGGATTGGGGCAGATCACCTTTAATGGGATCTTGAGCCCGGCAGGAACGGTTGTGTCTGTTTCTGTTTTCTGGGAGGATGCCACTATGGGAAAGCAGTCGGCGGTGAGCGAGGATTTCTCGGTTAATACCCCGCTTGTCCAATTTTCGTTTGGTGCACCTTCTGTGGTGAACCATGGGGATTCTGATATTGTTGAAGTCCGGTATCGTGTTCCTGAAGGCTGTGTTGTTGATGCTCAGCCAAAATTCACCGTGAGGAACATGGTTACTGTGCCGGGGACCTTCCCAGATGCCGTTTTCTCACAGATGGCCCGCGTCGATTGGTACAAATTGGCTGACTTCAGAGCGGGTAGCATCGTAGAAGGAGGGGAGCGAAGCTATCAGTTTTACATGCTGGGGCTTAAAGGAGAAGGCTCATTTACCCTGCGGGGGATGGGAATCAGGGAAGGCAATGAGCTGCTCGAA
This sequence comes from Candidatus Staskawiczbacteria bacterium, assembly GCA_903850725.1. Taxonomy (GTDB): domain Bacteria; phylum Patescibacteriota; class Minisyncoccia; order Minisyncoccales; family Staskawiczbacteraceae; genus XYB1-FULL-32-11. The sequence goes on along the minus strand of CAINMG010000090.1, from coordinate 18,065 downwards.
GTCATGATGACTTGGTATGTTGACTCGCTGGATAATCAGGTCGTATTTAGCGATCTGATCCCAGTCCAATAATAAGACTGGGTGAATTAAGAGAATATGCGGGAGTGATCGCAGAGATCCACCGCCTTTTTTTATTGTAATTTTATTGTGCGACATAATAACTCTTGAAATTATTTTTGAAATCAAGTATTATATAAATATATTCCGCAGTAGCTCAGTTGGTAGAGCGGCTCCCTGTTAAGGAGTTGGTCGTAGGTTCGAGTCCTACCTGCGGAGCAGGGTAGTACAAGCCGAGGCAAAAGCCTCGGTTTTGTCGTTATTCAGCTCTAAATTGTTAAAAGTTTTAGGTTCGAATGCAGTGCTTTCTGCTTTAGCTAGTAATAATGTTTTTTTAATTACTTCAATTGATTTGCTATGGGAAACAATAACTTTTTTATTCACAATGGTTAGGTTCGAATGGAAGGCAATCAGAAGGTCATTTTTTTGTTCTATTGTGCCATTTGTAAAAGTATCAGGTATTTTAGCCATTAGTTTAAAATCTTTTTTAGCTTCACTAAACCAATCAACATTTGCATTTGAAAGTTTAACTTCTAATAAAGAAAGATTGCTTTTCATTTCTTTTTCCAGTTTATCAAATTCAGTATTTTCTTCTGTGCTGTAGTCTCGTGATATTCTAAGCATTGTTAATCTTTTCAATTTGCCTTCAAGTGCATTTTTTTCTTGTTCAAGATTTGCTTTTAAGTTAACATTATCTTCAATCTCTGTATCTTTTACCAGTGGAATATTTTCAATACACCAAGTTGAGAGTTCCTCACTTATTGCAAGAGTTTGTTCTAGTTCAGCTTTAAGTTGCAATTCAATTTTTTTCTCTTCAATGCCATTATTCAAACAAGTAGTTCTGTGCTGTTTGTTATTCAGGCAATAGTAAAAAACATAAGTCAAAAATGTAGGATTATTCATTTGGTCAATTGCTAACCCGCAAGATGGGCACTCTTTTCTTGTTACATGTGAAAACTTTTTCTTACAGGCGGAGCAAATAACTTGAAATTTAAAGTCAGTGCAATGTTTGCCACCACATAAGCCACAAATAGCAAATTGATTATAAACTGCTTTTCTATTTGTAACCCTTGGCATTCCTTTTCGGCCCAACATATCTTGAATTTTCCAATATTCTTCTTCAGTTAAAAGTCTTGGCAAGTAAGCATCAAGTTCATATCTGATATCATTCTGGAAAAAGAAACCTGCGTAAATAGGATTACGCAACATTGTATAAATATAGGATTTTGCAATATGCCTACCACCAATCTTTTGCCTTTGCATTGTTGTGAGTTTCAAATCATCTTTTGCATAAAAATACAAAGCTGGTGCTGAGTACCTCCCACTTAAAAATTCACCAAAAAGCTTTTCGACTAATGGCAATCTAATTTTATCTATAAGCCATCTGCGGTTTCCCTTTATGGCTGTTTTGTCGTTGATAAAGCCAATTGGTGCAACGCCATTTGGAATACCCCTTCCTGCTCTGCCCACAAGAGCTCTTTTCACAACCTCACTCTTATTATCGCTATCTTTTTTAGATATACTTAGTTCAAGCCAAAGAAAGAATTTGTCATCTGCATTGTTTTCATAAGTTTTGGTTGTTGTTTTAACTTGTCTGAGTTTTCCTATATCCATGAGCCAAATAATTGTTCCAGCGTCAACAGGATTACGTGAAATTCTATTAGCATGCCATACGACTAGGGCATTAATTTTTCCATCCATGATTGCTTTTACTACATCTGCAAATATTTGCCTACCTGGCGTATGAGCAGATTTTGATTCGCCAGGAAATTTTATGCCTACATTAAGCGCCTCTCTCTTTACAAGTGCGTCAACATCCCTCATCTGGTCTGGAATGGAAAAAGCCTGACGGTCTTCGGCCTCTGAAGATTTACGAAAATATTCTCCATATATTAATTTATCAGTTTCTTTTATCATATTTTTAAAATAGTTAATAATAATTTTATTTTGATTCCAGTTGTGATTTTCTGCTAGAGTATTTTGCTTTGAGTATAACTGCCGTGGCTTGTAGCATAGAGTTGCCAAATTCTTCTATGTCGTCATCGGAAAGGCAATCTGCGTAGTTTTTAATTGAAGCACGCAGAACCTCTCGAAGTTTGGCTATTTCTTTTTGACCAAAATAAATATAGCCATTGTCGTAGATTCGTATGGTTGCAATCTCAACTCTGACCCAGCTTTCTGAAACAATGATTGAGTCAAAAACAAATAATGATAATGTATTTGTTATATTTTTCTTTTGCATAGTTTTAAATAATATTAGGTTAATATGACGAAAAAGAAGCAGTGAGAGGTATTCTCACTGCTAAGAGAGGCCTCACTGCTTCTTTCTCAAGTCGACTTTTTATAATATTTAAAACTCTACTTAGCATCTTAATCATACAATAGTCCCATTTCATCTTTTGGCTATTTGCAACCTTGGGCAACCTTCTTATTCAAGAGTTTTGGGTGTAAGGTTATTTTCTTTGAGGTGGCCTCATTACACTCGGCTAGATACATAGCAATCAAAGCTATTTCCCTGCATTCATCCATGTCTTCGCCACGAGCCAAAATATTGCCTTTTTCATCTAAAACTTGATAGCCGAGGATTTCACTAAAAGCCTCGTTTTCATCTGAATCTTTTAAAATTGGAAAAATATTCATATTTTTTTATTTAGTTAATTTTGAAATTATAATTTTGTTTTGCGAATATTCGACTCGTACTCGTTCGCCAACACCAAAACCACTGATCCTTTTTATAAAATGATTAGCGAGAATCAGCTTTGGCGCTGTTGGCAGATCTCTAAACCGATTAAATCGGTTCTCATAACTAATTTTATTAACTCTTTCCATAAAATTTAAGATATATGCCAAAATGCTTCGACCAAAGCATTTGAAATAATTTTGGCTTAAATATATTTTTATTCCGCTGCATTAAGTCGTGATAATAAAAGCTAAAACTTCTTTATAGGCTCAATTAGGAAATAAAAAACAATTTAAAAATAAAGATAGGAGGGGCACTGGGGGTGGTTTGGTTAACTTCAAAAAATAAAAAAAGGAGGTATGGTTGGGAACCCTCACGGACTGCCGAAGGTTTTTTAAAAAAAATGGGACCCCTTTTGAATCGGATTTCGGTTCAGCTAAAATTTTTTTCTACTAAAAAAACAATTGTGGTCAAGATAAAAAAAGGACTATGTTATTATAGAAATATGAAAAGTTATTACTTTATTGAAGAATGCGTCAAAATTACCCCAAAAGAAATTATTAATTTCTTTAGGAACGCAAAACAAAAAGGAAAGGACGATAGTCGGCCGATTCTTGATTGCTGGGCGAATGATTCAGAAAATCCAGAAACAATATATTTAAGCGTGGGTGGTAAGGAGCTACAAATATTTAATATAGAATGGTTTGATCTAACTTTTGGGAAAGTGGCATTTTTCAATTGCTCGTGTACTAGAAGAGTTAAAAAATTATATTCAATTCCCGGCACAGGTAAATTCAAATGTCGTTTTTGCCAAGGGTTAAGGTACAGGTCATCAATTTATAATCCAAGATCTATTGCAGGAATTTCAATAAGCAATTTTGAGAAAGAAATAAAACTTATGGATAAAAGGGCCAAAATTTCTAGGATTTTCTACAAAGGAAAATATACTAAAAGATATAGCCGATATTTGGAAAGTTGTAAGAAAGCTGGATTAAATAACATATTAAAGAAATCTAATAATCTGCTTGAAATAATCAAATCTCAATAAATTCTGACAAACCCAATAGATTTAGTGTTTTTTGTAAAAATTGAAGATTGGTTTAGGTCATTGCAAACTCTGTATATAGGGTAAAAATAGGGAATCCAGCTGTAGGAGCGAAAAAAATCAAAACAAAAAGCCCATTTTTGAGCAAACGTGGGCTTAGAAGTCAGGTTGTTATTACGATATTTACAATATAAACAGTATTGTAAACGTTCTGATAATTATTTTTTTTGGCGTAGGTATATTATGTCAATTCTGCGGAAACATCGTCAGAATCGTAAGTTTCGTCAGTATTTGGTACGTTTTTGTTTATAATTTTTATAAACCTTTTCGTCCCCGTTGTGCTAATGGAAACAAAGATGTTCATTTCTTTCAAAGGCGAGCTGAGTTCGTTCAATTTACGTGATAAGGAATTAGCGCCTTTTGGCCAATATTTTTCTGTTGTATCGATATTGCCAAAAACCGCATGATTTGATAGTTTCCTAAATAATTCTGTTGGCGTGCTCTCCCATTCCTTCTTACCGTTCATAAAGCCCATAATTGCAGTGGCAACTACATTGTCATTCAAAAGCATTTCCGTTTGCCGAACAGTATTATTTTGATAGGCATTAAGGAACTCCTCTTTTGTGTGCCCAAGAGCTTCAGCTATCGCACAGCCCCACAACGCCCAATCTGCCATTCTATAATGGGAATTCAACTTTATGGTTGGCTGTATCTTTAGCACTTTCACAAGCACATCAAAGACCCCTCCTAAAATAGCTGGCAGGTCTTTTTCAAAATTTTCGTAGATTTCTTTTTCAGTTTTCCTGTTTTCTGGTTCTATCCTTTCAAGTTCAATTAATAAGCTTCTTTCTAAGAGATCTGGGCGAGTTGTAACAAGGTTAATGCCATTGAGGCCGAGGCATCGCATAAAATTGTAGATTATGTCCTCGTCATTTTCATATAGCTCCCTTTTTACGTGTCCGCCACCAGTAACGGCTTTACAAAGTGTGTCAGACTGCTCCTCAGAAATATAGGAAACATTGTCAAAGAATAAAAAGTAATGATGGGCAAGTGCTTGCACGAGTTCTCTTTGGCTGTGCGGGAAGCTGGCAACATCAATCAAGGAAGGGTCAATAATTCTTCTTATAATTTTTGCTAGCGTAGATTTACTTGACCCCTGAGGTCCAAAAATCACTGACATGACATGCGGAAATCCTGGTATAAAGCAACTGATCAAAAACACCATAAGAAGTAAGCGATGCTCTGCATTGGTAATGTTTACATAGTTCAAAAACAGATTTGCATTGCCATTCACGGATGGAGTTATTTGCGGTTTGTTGTGAGGGTAGCGTTTAAAGATAATCGGTGGCTTATCTACGAGCTCCCAACTATCACCGGTTATTCTTATTGCCTGCCAGCTTTCATTCGTTAAGTCATACCAGAGCTCATTGTCATGCCATGTTATTCTATTTTGCAATTCAAACTTCTGGCCATCAAAGCATGCTATGCCCGCCAAAAGAGATGTAATATTTTTGATAATCTCTGAGCTCGGCATTTTTTTGCAAGTTTTATATATTTCTCTCGATAGCCATTTTTTTATGGCCTTACTTCTACATGCCCAAATTTCTTGGTGTCCGTCAACATCTAAAGAAATATATTCGTCGCCAAGTTGATCGTGGAACAAGATTATATTTTCTCTTCTTAGCAAATTTTCAACTAAACCATCAGTTTGGTTTGTTTTGCCACTTTTGTGATATTTTTTTATACTCTCCCACGTATTTCGTAATTCTGCATCGGAAAGTGGTTTTTCATTTTTTTTATTCCAGATCTGTAACTGTTCCCAACCTATGCTCTCCGATAATTCCGGTCTAGTAGAAGACAAGATAACGCCAGACATAGAAGCCGCCGTGCTATTTCTTGACCCTTCAGAAGTGCCATCTTTGCCTTTTAGCCATTTTTTCTCTATATTAGCCTGTGATCCATTTTTGTATGCAGTGTTAGTTAGTTTTTCAAACCATTCTGGCATTTCTGCAAGATTATCTTTTTCTAGTTGTAAAATCCATTCGTATTTACCACCTTTTTCATTTATAGATGGTGCAAGTAAAATATAGCCACCATCTCCACGAGAATCGATTCCATTTCCACTAATAGCATCGCTAGTTTTAATAATTTTACCAGCGGGATGCCTAAAGAAGAAGTGTTCTCCACCGTTGCCAGACCTTGCACAAGCTGTTTTTGGTATATCAAATTCTTTTGAGGTTCGATTGTGTTTTATGTCTATATCAAGTGCTACGACACCTGAAATTTTTCCTGTAACAAGTGCAGGATTTGCATTTGGCCATATTTCCCACCACTTTTTTATTTCTTCTGTGGTTGCACATCTTCCTTGATATGGCTTCCAATTTATCAAAGATTTTTTGTTCTTCCTTGTTGGGATGATACTTAAGCCAATACTTTGGTAGTACAATGCCCAGTCAAGGTTCGTTTTAAATTTTTCCATATTTTTTAAAATTTGTTAATTATAAATTTCCTTGCATATTAAAAGATAGGGTGGTGGGCGACATCTTTTTTTACCTCTTCTATTTTTTTTAAATTTTTGATTTTCCATATATCCATTTTACTTTTTCATTGATTTTCTTACCACGGAAAAATGTTGATAAAAAGTTGATAAATTGTTGCAAACAAAAACACCCTTGCCAAAGGTGTTTCATGCATTTTTTATTTTTTTTATTTACATTCTATCCGATAGCCATTGCAAGGTATAAAAATATTTTTATTGCCTCCATTATTCTTGCCAATACCCATTTTTTTTCTTATATTTCTGATAATAAAACTTATGTCTCTATCATCTTTTTTAGAATTTTCATTTTTTCCAAGTGCTTTATTTATTTCCTCATAGCTAATTCTAATGTTAGGCTTTTTCATTAGGGCTGATAATAACTTGTAACCATCATCTTCTGGTTTAAAATTTGTTTTAGTTTTCCCGTAAGATACGTCTCCACTGTTTAAATCAAATTTTAGTCCATTGCAAGTAAGCACACGAATTTCTTGAGTTTCTCTTTTTTGCATGGCTTCAATTCTATAAATCATATCTTTAATTTTTTCTAAAATTGATTCAATGTTTTTTCCTCGAATTTCTCCAATTTTCACGGAATCTTCTGAGGGGTGATAATCGTCTATAAATGCAAGCAAAATGTCGTTTTGAAAATCAAATGTTATCAAAATATCTAATCCTTCATTTTGTAAATATTTTTCTACATCATATATTTTTTCTATTTTATCAAAAGCTGTAGTTAGTTCAATATCTCCTGCTGTAATTTTTAAAGGATTATTTTTATCCATCTTTTCTCTTTTCTGTAACAAAAAACTATCACAGCGATATTCAAGTTGTTTTAGAACATCTAATACGATTTGATCCTTAAGAGATAGATTCGCCATAATATTTTATTTTTCCAGTTGTATTTTTAATATCTTGAAACTTGACTTGAAAAAGAGTAAGCTTTAATAATACATTATAAATAAAAATTTATGGTAAAACAAGCTAAAAAACAAAATTCGGCTGATGTGGGGTTTGAAGAAACACTTTGGGCGGCAGCTGATAAAATGCGAAACAATATGGACCCTGCTGAATATAAGCATGTGGTTTTGGGTTTGATATTTTTAAAATACATTTCTGATTCATTTGAGGAAGTTGTAAATAAAATAAAAAAAGATCCAGAATATTATGAAGGCCAAGAAGAAGATAAAGATGCGTATCTTGCTGAAAATGTGTTTTGGGTGCCACAAAAAGCCAGATGGGAATATATAAAAATAAATGCAAAGAAACCGGAAATTGGAAAAATAATTGATGATGCAATGATTAGTATTGAAAAAGATAACCCAAATTTAAAAGGTGTGCTTTCAAAAGATTATGCAAAACCAGATTTAGACAAAGCCAGACTTGGCGAATTAATTGATTTAATTAGCACTATTACTGTTGGAGACAAAGCAAGCAGAAGTAAGGATATTTTAGGCAGGATTTATGAATATTTCTTGGGTAGGTTTGCCGGAGCAGAAGGCAAGGGAGGAGGAGAATTTTTTACACCACAATCAGTTGTAAAGTTATTGGTGCAAATGATTGAGCCATTTAAAGGCAGAGTATATGACCCATGCTGTGGTAGTGGAGGAATGTTTGTGCAAAGTGAAAAATTTGTGGAAGCTCACGGAGGAAACACTGCGGACTTGGCAATTTATGGACAAGAATCAAACCCAACTACATGGCGACTTTGTAAAATGAATTTAGCTATAAGGGGTATTGAGGGAAATTTGGGCGCACAAAATGCAGATAGTTTTCACAATGATTTGCATAAAGACCTTAAAGCAAGCTACATTTTAGCTAACCCTCCGTTCAATATTAGTGATTGGGGAGGGGAAAGATTGAAAGATGATGTGAGGTGGAAATATGGAATACCGCCAGCAGGAAATGCAAATTATGCATGGATTCAGCATATGATTCATCATCTTGATCCAAATGGTATTGCTGGTTTTGTTTTGGCAAATGGATCTTTGTCATCAAACACTTCAGGTGAGGGAGAAATTAGAAAGAATTTAATAAAAGCAGGATTGGTTGATTGTATTGTGGCTATGCCAACACAACTATTTTATACAGTTCCAATTCCAGTTTGTTTGTGGTTTGTTTCTCGTGATAGATATGATCATAAATTTAGAAACAGGCACGACGAAATTTTGTTTATTGATGCCAGAAAAATGGGCACAATGGTAACAAGGAAAAACAGAGAATTAACAGAAGAAGATTTAAATAAAATTTCTGGGACATATCATGCTTGGAGAACTATTGGTGGAAAATATGAAGATGTAAAAGGTTTTTGCAGGGCATCAAAAATTGAGGAGGTTGAAAAGAACGGTTTTGTTTTAACTCCGGGCAGGTATGTGGGCAGTGATTATGTGGATGAGGATGAAGGAGTTTTTGAAGATAAAATGGCAAACCTTACAAAAGAGTTATCCGGACAATTTGAAAAATCAAAAGAATTGGAGGAGAGAATAAAGAAAAATTTAAAAAGTATTGGCTTTGAAATAAAATAATATGGCAAATTTAACGACAAATGAAAAACAAATTCTTGAAAAGCTTTTTCAGATGGGAGATGGTTATGTTTTGAATTTTTCAGACCGAACTATGAGAGAATTTTTTGAAAACGATGTCGGTATTGATATTTATGATCAAGAATATGATTACTCAAGTGGCTCAAAAGCAAATAGGATAAGAGGGTTTTGGCTATCTGATAGCGATGAAGTCGTTGGGAAAAGTATTTTAAAACTTATTGAGTATATAGAAAATGAAATTTTAATACAAAATTTTAAAAAAGAGAGTTTTCCTGCGGATCTTATGGGCGCAGGAAGAGCTATTGGCGAAAAGTTGTCAGGAAGAACAGAATACGAGACAAAAAATAAATCAGAAGCAACATTTAAAAATGGCGATATTAACATAGTTTTACAAAAAGATATTTTTGATCATGTAAAAAAGTTGTTAAATGATGGTCATTATTTTAATGCAGTAGAAGAATCGTATAAGGTTGTGCGAAAAAAGTTAAAAGATGTTTCTGGCAACGAAAAAGCAACAGATGCATTTAACGTTGTAAATTATAAAAAAGTTTTTGGGCATAAACCTGTAGACGATGTGGAAAAGGATTTTTTTGAAGGAGTAAAATTTTTGCATATGGCAATACAATTTTTACGCAATGAAAAGGCTCATACTCCTGCATTAGACCTAGATAAAAACTTAGCAATTCATTACATTGCACTTGCAAGTTTGGCTTATGATTTAATTAGCAGAAAATAATATGGGGGAAATAAAGAAATCAGTTAATTATAAGGTTTTAATTAAAAAAGAAGATATTTATTTTGATATTGGCACGATTGTTATAAAAACCTATACAGGCGATATATTATACACTCCATCTAATAGATTTTTAGATGACCTAAAATCACAGGACAAAAAAGAAATAGAACATGTATCCTGGCACGCTGGTGGACAAGTTCATATTAAATATAAAGGAAATTTTCCAACAGAAAAATATATTATTGTTCAAAAAAATGGTGAACGTCAAAAAATTTCTGAAATTGGTTTTCAAGAATTATTGCACGATATAGTAAAGGAATATAAGCGATTGCCACAATATAATAAGAAAGTTGTTGATTTGGATGTTGTCTTTGATATCGCTGATTATAATGGTGTTATTATTTTTATTTTTTCAATGGTTTCGGGAAGATTGATTGTTGCCAAGCACTATGGACAAAAAGTACCAATTAAACCTGTAAATATTAAAGAGGAGAGGGGCGGAATTGATTCAACAATTCGAGCATTGGGGCATCATTCAGGGAGCGGAGATGTAATTCTGCAATATTCTTTGAGAAAATTAGAATCAAATAAATTAAAAACTAATCGGCAAATATATATTCCGCATGATATGAAAATATCAAAATTGAATATCAATATATGAAAACAGGATTTGTAACAAAATTTAAAGAAACAGAGATCGGAACCATACCAGAAGAATGGGGTGTTTCAAATGTTGGAAAGATAGGCAAAGTTGTTACCGGTAAAACCCCACCAACAAGTAATATTAATTTTTATGGTGACGACTATCCATTTGTAAAAATTCCTGATATGAATGATTCAGTTTTTATTACTAAAACCGGATCAGGAATATCTGAGGAGGGAGCAAAATATTTAGGTAATGCAAAATTACCAGAAAATTCTGTAATGGTTTCTTGCATCGCTACGATAGGTAACGTTGGCATTACATCAAAAGAATCATTTTCAAATCAACAAATAAATACATTAATTCCTAATAAAAATATTGCTGATTATAAATATCTTTATTATTTTTTTAAAAACAATAAGGAACTTCTTGAAAGTTTGGGCGGTGGTGGTTCTGTGTATACCAATATTTCAAAAAGTAAATTTGAAAGTATGGTAGTAGTTGTCCCTGGACTGAGCGAGCAAAAACAAATTGCTGAAATTCTTTCTTCTCTGGATGATAAAATAGAACTAAATCGGCAAATTAATGTAAATTTTGAAAAAGTTGCAAGTTCGTTATTTAAACAGTGGTTTGTTGATTTTGAATCTCCAGATGAAAACGGTAAGCCATACAAATCAAGTGGTGGAAAAATGATTGATTCTAAATTAGATAAAATTCCAGAGTGGTGGAAAATAGAAAAAGTAGGCAATTTAAAATTAATTATTACTGATTATGTTGCAAATGGAAGCTTCGCAAGTTTAAAAGAAAATGTTTCAAAAATTTATGAGCATGAAGAGTACGCTTTATTTTTAAGAAATACTGATTTAAAAAATAATTTTGCTTCAAAAAGATATGTAGATAAAAAGGCATACGATTTTTTATTAAAAACACATTTAAAAGGAGGCGAGGTAATTATTTCAAATGTTGCTGATGTTGGTAGTGTTTATAAATGCCCCACATTCAAAATGCCAATGGTTCTTGGAAATAATGTGATTATGCTCGACGGAAAGCTACTTAATAATTATCTATACCTATTTTTTACATCTCAAGTTGGACAAGCGGCTATAAACTCAATTACATCTGGAAGTGCGCAGCTAAAATTCAATAAGACAGATTTTCGTAATTTAGAAATTGTTAAACCAGATGACGAAACTCTTAAGCGGTTTGATGAAATATGCGAAGTAATTTTTAAAACCATTCAGAATAATGAAGATGAGATTAACAGACTTATTAGTGCTAGAGATTCTCTTTTACCTCGTTTAATGAGTGGTAAAATAAAAGTATGATAGAGTATGATGTTTATTATGACGAGAGCAAGGAAGATGGATATTGGCACGGCATTTTATTTGTGCCGATAGAAACCAACGCTAAATTAACCTCGCTGTTGGGCGAAGCAAGGAATGATTATCCATTTAAGCATCGTTTACATTTTGTTTGCCTTGGTGCTAATGAACCTACAGATTCATTAAGGACAAAATTAACAGAATCTTACATCAATATTGGATGTTCTGCATTACAACAACAAAAATTTGAAAAGTTTCAATCTAAGGCAAAAGTCGGAAAATTTCCAAAAGTTATTGACCCAATAAGGGCAAAGTTTGTAGCTTATCGTGCAATATTAAATACAGAAGAAATGTATGGTATAAATAGGGGGGCATTGATTTCTCGAACATTGAAGTCTGCTTTGAAGGGGGCTATTCATTATCTCTTTGACGAAACAAATGACATTGGAATTAATAGAATATTTTTTGAAGGAGAAGATCCTGCAGGTGTGGCTGATGCAGAAATAATGTATCAATTAAAAAATCAAAAGCGTGATTATATTAAAAAATTACCAGAAAATTTTATTTTTCAAACTAGCGATCATAATAAATTAGACGAGGCGAGACATATAAATGATAGTTATATTTTACAGCTATGTGATTTATTAATTGGCGCTACAAGATTCTCAGTTATTTCTAATGTTAAAGAGAGCAGTTCAAGATATAAGGCGTCTTTGCCAGTTAGGAAGATTTTGGAATATTCAAATAAACCATATGCTCGTATGAAAGAAAGTCGTTTTTATCGGGGGTTTTCCTTAGCACAAGCAGAAAAACGAGGTGGGGAATGGGTTTTTAATAATTTGCAATCGATACAAAGAGAAAATATGAGTAATCAAGTAAAATTAATATGATGAAAAATATAAACTATACAGAAGACAATTTGGAAAATGCAACATTGGAATGGCTAAAAGAGCTTGGCTATTTAGTTGCTTTTGGGCCAGACATTGCTTTTGATGGCTCAACACCAGAGCGAAACGAAAAAGAAAATTACAAAGACATAATATTATTAGAAAGACTAAAAAATACTATTGCTAAAATTAACCCAGAAATTCCTGTGGAAGCAAGACAAGATGCTATTGATAAAGTTGTAAGCGTTCCGTGGCTAAAACCATCTTTAATTGAGGTAAACAAAGTTTTTCATAAAATGGTTTTTGAGGGAGTTGATGTTGCATATAAAGATAATGATGGAATTTTAAGAAATGATAAAGTAAAGTTGTTTGATTTTGAAAATGCAGAAAATAATGATTTTCTTGCAGTCAATCAATTTACTATTATTGAAAATAGAAATCGCAGACCTGATATTTTAATTTTTGTGAATGGAATGCCTTTAGCTATTTTTGAATTAAAAAATCCAGCAGATTCAAACGCAACAAATTTGGATGCTTTTAACCAACTGCAAACATATAAGACAGATATCCCTTCGCTTTTTGCATACAATGAAATAAGCGTAATTTCAGACCATATTTGGAATTCTTTTGTGGGTACAATATTTTCTGATAAAGATCGTTTTATGGGCTGGAAAAGTGTTGATGGAAAAGAGTTTGTAAAAAGAGATGATATGGAAACTTTGGTAAAAGGTATTTTTCAAAAAGAAATATTTTTAGATTTAATTAAGAATTTTATTGTTTTTGAATCAGATGGCGAAAAAATAATTAAAAAGATTGCAGGGTATCATCAATATTTTGCAACAAATAAAGCAATAGAAAGAACTATTACTGCTACATCAGAAAATGGAGATAGAAGGGCAGGAGTGGTCTGGCACACGCAGGGAAGTGGAAAAAGTTTAACCATGGTATTTTTTGCCGGTAAAATTATACAAGTTTTAGATAATCCAACATTGGTACTGCTTACAGATAGAAATGATTTAGATGGGCAATTATTTGATTTGTTTGCCAGATGTTCGGACGTAATAAGACAAAATCCTGTACAAGCTGAAAGCAGAGAACATTTAAAAAAGATTCTTTCTGTAGCTTCTGGTGGCGTTGTCTTTACAACTATTCAAAAGTTTATGCCGGAAAATAAGGGCGATATACATCCATTGCTTTCTGATAGGAAAAACATAGTTGTGCTAACTGATGAAGCTCACAGAAGCCAATATGACTTTATAGATGGTTTTGCAAGGAATATGAGAGATGCTTTGCCTAATGCCTCATTTATTGGCTTCACTGGTACGCCCATTGAACTTTCAGATGCCAACACAAGAGCTGTGTTCGGAGAATATGTAGATGTGTATGATATTGTAAGGTCAGTGGAAGACAAGGCAACTGTGCCAATTTATTACGAGCCAAGACTAGCGAAAATTCAGTTGTTAAAAGAAGCCACGCCTAAAATAGATCAAGAGTTTGAAGAGCTTACTGAAGGCGAGGAAACAACCAAAAAAGATAAATTAAAAAGCAAATGGGCAAAGCTGGAAGCAATGATTGGCTCTGAAAAAAGAATTAAGCTGGTGGCGCAAGATGTGGTAGATCATTTTGAAAATAGATCTTCTGCTCTTGATGGAAAGGGAATGTTCGTGTCTATGAGTAGAAGAATTGCTGTTGAAATGTATGACGAAATTATTAAGTTAAGACCGCAATGGCACAATGACGACATAAACAAAGGATTTATTAAAGTGGTAATGACTGGTTCAGCAAGCGATCCGCAAAATTATCAAAGGCATATTCACACAAAAGAGCAAAGAGATTTGATTGCAAAAAGAATGAAAGATAATAATGACGAATTAAAGTTTGTTATTGTACGTGATATGTGGCTTACTGGTTTTGATGTGCCTTCTTTGCATACAATGTATGTAGATAAGCCAATGAAAGGTCATGGACTTATGCAGGCAATAGCTAGAGTGAATCGTGTGTTTAAGAATAAGCCTGGAGGTTTGATTGTAGATTATTTGGGAATTGCACCAATGCTAAAAGAAGCTATGGCAAACTATACAAATGCAGGACAAACAGAACCAATGATAGATCAAGAAAAGGCAGTGAGTGTTATGTTAAGCAAATTTGAAGTTGTGAAAGATATGTATCATGGCTTTGATTATTATGGCTATGTAAAAGCAAATCAATCTGCGAGAGCGAAAATATTATCCGGAGCAATGGATTATATTTTAAATGACCCAGATGGTAAACAAAAATATTCAAAAGCAGTGGCTGAGTTGTCAGCAGTTTTTGCATTGGCTGTACCAAATTTAAAAGCGTTAGAAATTAGAGATGATGTGGGATTTTTCCAAGCAGTAAAATCTTTTATACAAAAGTTTGATGCTGTTGGTGGTTTTGGTGGGCCAACAAATGAAGATTATGACCAAGCCATTAAACAACTTGTTTCAGAAGCAGTTGTATCTGACAAAGTGATAAATATTTTTGATGCTGCCGGAATAAAAAGTCCAAATATTTCTGTACTGTCTGATGAATTTCTAAATGAAGTAAAAGGGTTGGAACATAAAAATGTTGCTTTAGAAATTTTAAAGAAGATTTTAAATGACGAAATAAGAACAATGGAAAGAAAGTTTTTGACTAAAGCAAAAGTTTTTTCAAAGATGCTGGAAGAAACAATTAAAAGATACCAAAACCAAACAATCGAATCAGCACAAGTTATTGCTGAGTTAGTTGAGCTGGCCAAAAAATTAAGAGAAGAAAAAGAAAGAGGAGTCAATCTAAATTTAAGTGATGACGAAACCGCTTTTTATGATGCATTGTGCGACAACGAAAGTGCCGTAATGGATTTGGGAGACGAAACATTAAAAACGATTGCTAGAGAACTTGTGATAATGCTTCGCAAAAATACTTCTATTGATTGGACACTTAAACAAAATGTGCAAGCTAAACTTCGTGTATTAGTGAAGAAGCTGTTGAATAGATACAAATATCCGCCAGATAAACAAGAAACAGCAACAAAAACGGTTTTAGAGCAAGCAGAAGTTTTGTGTAGAGATTGGAGCGGAGATATAAAATAAAAATAATTAAATAAAACAATATGGCAAACATTAGTATCGATGTAAGAAAAAAGACAATTCAAGAATTAATAAACGAAGAAATTCCTTCTGGTAAATATTGGCTTCCATCATTTCAAAGACATTATGTTTGGGATTCGGACAATATCAAGGAACTACTTGATTCAATAATTCAGAATTATCCGATTGGCGCAACCATTTTATGGAAACCATCTCCAGAAGTAGCTTCAGATATTGACCCAACTTCTATCCCAATGCTTGATGGTGTACCGTCAAATACGCAAGACAGATATTTTGTGATTGATGGCCAGCAACGCACGGCATCGCTTTTATTGCTTTTTAATAATTGGTCAATTAAGCGTGGTGGAGAAATAATAACCTGCGATCCGATTGCTTATGATCCTGTATCTAATAAATTTATGAAACATAGAAACAGGGGCATTGATTGTTCTAAAATTGTAAAAGCGTTTTGTCTTCACGATGTAGATATTTTATCGGAACTCAAAAGCAATACTACTGGGGATGACTTTAACAAGATAAGATCTATGGCACAGAAGATATTAGAGTACCCAATACCTCAATATATTATGGAGACGACTGGTGAGCAAGAAACTACCGATGAGGAAAATATTTTCTCAAAGATGGCTGAAGCATTTATTCGTATAAACAAGGAGGGTATTAGAATTGGTAATGTGGAACTTATGTTGTCTTTTATGGCTGGAACATTAAGTGGGGAATTAAAATCTAGGGTGGTTAAATTATGTAAGGAATTAGAAAATAGAGACATAATGGTTCAACCAATAATGCGTTCTGTTTTTTCAAATCTTGGTCTTTCACAAACTCAAATAGCAAAGCCAAAACAATTTAAGGCGAATATAGCAAAAATTAAAGGAATTTCAAAAGAAGATTTAGATAATCGACTCGGGGTTAGCGAGCGTTCTTTAAGGTTAACCGCAGAGTTTTTGGAAAAAGAATTTGGTATTCATAATGCAAGGTTATTGCCATCTCAGACGGCACTGATACCGCTTTCAACATATTTTGGAAAAAACAATTTTGAAAATATTGATCAAATGCCCGACTTAGACAGAAAAAATATAACTTCTTGGTTTCTCTTGGTTAATTTGAATGGTCATTATAGCTCAAGCGTTGATACAAGATTAAATCGTGATATAGAAATTATTCGTAATTCTGATAGCTTTCCATTTCTTGCCATGCAGGAAACAATGAAAGTTAGGAAACATATTGATTTTGAATATATACAAGATGGGTTAGAAAGAAATGTTGTGCGTGAGGCAAATAAAGCCTTTACTTTTATTTTGTATATTTTGCTCACAAAGAATAAGGCAGATGATTGGGGCGGTCGGCTTATTGCGTCACGTAATCTTAACGAGTTGGAAAAACATCATATTTTTCCACAGGAATATTTGAAAAAAGAACTTGAACTTGATGACGTTGAAGATCCGGCAGAAGTGGAAACTATAGTAAGCAATCTTGCAAATATAACATTTATACATAAACCGGTTAATGGTTCTGTCAGCGATGATGGGCCAATAGATTATCTTGTACAATTCATTGACCGTGCTAAATTACATTTTATTCCTGAGAATAAAGATCTGTGGACAAAAGAGGCATATAATAATGGGTTGTTTCAGGATGCTCGTATAAGGCTTATTTTTGAGGCGGCTCAAAAATATTTTCCTGATGTATTTATTGATTTTGACTATAAAGAAAATGCTGTGAATGCACTAAAACTAGGCAAGAGTATTAAAAAGTCCAAGCAATTGATAGGAGAACAAACAATAGAACACCTTGATAATATTCTTGGAGTAGAACCAGTAATAGTTTCTATTTTAAATAAATTAAAGCCAATAGACCAGGATATAATAGTGAATCGTAGAAAATCCTATATTTCATTAAGAAAAAATATGAATTTTGCTTATTTCAGGTTGAAAACAGAAAAAATATGGCTCACAGTTAAAGCCCCTCACAATATTTTAGTTGATATTGTTAAAAACCACACAATTTCTGGGTCCAATGGTAGTGATGGAAACCAATATACAGATATCGCAATTGAGAATGAAAATAATTTAGATGAATTAGTGATGGCAATACAAGAAGCATATAAATTGCAAAAATAAATATATGAAAAACTTTTTTGAAGAGAATGAAAGGGCATTATACACTCCAGAATCAATATTCAACAGGTTTGATTTTGAAGGAGGAGAAATTCCAGAACATGCTTTAAAGAAATTTGTTAAAGCAATTTCTTTGTTGCCACATGATATTATAGATTATGCAATAAATTATTGCGCTTTTATTGGTGAGATAAGTGAAAATAGTAGTTATTGGGATTTCGATATTGGTTATTTAAAAGGTAAAAATGGGATTATAATTTTAAATTCCAATCTTTGGTCTAGAAAAGATATTTGTATAAATTTTTTAATTGCACATGAAATGGCTCACGCAATCAATAGAGATAAACATATTTTTGATAGTTGGGGTCCCGAGAAGAGAGCGGATAGAC
>CAINMG010000089.1 GCA_903850725.1 Candidatus Staskawiczbacteria bacterium | reverse complement strand
ATTATTGATTTTTTAGATAAATCATCATTTAATATTTGTATATTTTTAATTGCGCATATGTGGAAATATATAAATAATAGCATCCAAGCACAAGCCCAAATAAAAATAGAATTACTTCTTATGTAGAAACCATATGGCTCAAATGTTTGCGTTATTAATAAAGAATAAATGGCAACTGCTCCAATTACTATTAAAGATATTTTGCTCTTTAAATCTTTATTAAAAATAATTTCTAAGGATCTGATTAAAAAATAATTTGTAGATATTGAAAAAATTAAGCCAATCTTATAAATAATTTGACTAGATGTTATTAAAGAAAGAAACTCAGAAGTTTGATGAATTCCAATACACATGCAAGCTAATATTACGTTGCGGAGAAATGGTATAAGCCATTTTTTTTGTGTTGCTTGATATTTTATGGAATAAAAAATATACGAAAAAAAACTAAAAATTAAAATAATTACTCCAGTTGATAATTGTACTTCTTTACTGTAACACATAATTTTTTACATTTTGTCTAAAGTTGTAATCCCCAAAAGCCACATTCCATTTTTCATTACAATGATAAATGCTTGGGTTAGCGCCACTTTGTAAGGTGAAAATTCATCAGATTTATCTACAATTTTGTTCTTGGCATAATAAGCATTAAAACATCCGGCTAGTTCTGTTAAGTATAAAAGAATAAAATGTGGCTCTTTTCCTGTTCCTGCTTTTTCTACTACTTCTGGAAATTGGCAAAGCATTTTTTCAAGTTGATTGATTTCTGGAGCTTTAGTAAAGCTTGCTTTTATTCTTTCATTTTTTGCTTTTTCTAAAATAGATTTTGCTCTGGCATAAGAGTATTGCAAATATGGACCAGAGTCGCCTGTAAAAGAAATTGATTTATCAAAATCATAAATTACATCACTGCCAATTGATTGTTTTAAAATAGAATACCTTACAGCGCCCACAGCTACAGCTTCTGCAATCTTTTGCTTGTCTTTTACGGAAAAATCTTTATCCTTTATTTTCTCTAAAACTAATTCTTGTAATTTCTCTAATAAAGATTCTCCTGTAATTACTTTGCCTGTGCGAGAAGACATTTTGCCTTCTGGTAAGCGAAGCATTCCGTGCCCAATATGATTTGTTTTGTTAGCTAAATCTGGTAGAACTTCTTGCATGGCTCGCTTCATTACTTTAAAATATTCATTTATTTCGTTTCCAGTTACTACAAAAGATGAATCATAAGGATATTTTTTATATTTTATTTGCGCAAGACCTAAATCTTTGGCTTCATAAGTTGGAATTCCTTCTGAATTTATAAAAACTCTTGTGTGCAAGCCAAATTTTTCACCTTTAAAAATTATAGCGCCGTTTTCTCCTTTCTCGAAAAACCCAGAAGCAAGTCCTTTTTCTACAGTTTTTTTACCCAATTCTGCAACCTGGCTTTCAAAAATTAGCCAATCAAATTTTGTGTCTAGTTTTTTATAAATTTTATCAAAATATTTCAAACTCCACTTTTTACCTAGGTCATAGATTTTATTTACTTCTTTATCAGATCTTTCAAATATTATTTTATTTAATGCAATAATTTCTTTTTTGTCATTTTCATTTTCCTCGTATTGAGTAGAGCCAAAAGCATATGCCATGCCTAAGAATTTAGAATATTGGCCTTCTTTTAAGAAATTATTATTTTGCATTTTCATTATTCCCCAAACTGCTTTTGCAACTCCAAGTCCAAAATCTGATTGATAGCAAACTCTTTTAACTTTTGCTCCTTGAAACTCAAAAATGCGAGATAAAGATTCTCCAACAGCATTACTCATTAAGTGCCCAATATGAAATTCTTTTAAAATATTTGGGTCGGTGTAATCAATAATGATTTTTTTATTTTTTAAATTATCATTTTTACCAAAATCTTTATCTATATTTTTTAAATTATCAATAAAATATTTATCTGAAATAAAAAAATTAATAAACCCACCCATAACTTCTATTCTATCAATTTCCTTACAATCTTTAATTTTTAATTTTAATAAATTGGCAATTTCGTTTGGGCTTTTACCAAGTTTTTTTGATAAAGCCATGGCTGTATTGCAAGAATAGTCACCGTGCTGTGCAATTTTTGTAGAATCAATATTAATTTCTGGTATTTCAAAGTTCCCTAAATCTTTTTGCAGTTCTGTTAAAGCTTTTGCAATATATTTTTTAATTTGTTCTTTCATAGATTTTTCATTATTCTATTATTGTTCCAATAAATTTTTTATTGTTTAAAAAATCTTCTAATCTTTTTAAGTGTTTACCATTTATAATTACCACTTTTAGTTTTAGATCTTGTGCTAATTTAGCTGCTGTTGGGTCAAAAGGGGAGGAGAATCCTGGAGTCCATTTCTCACCAACAATTTTTCTAAATTCCGGCCAATTTATTTTTTCTATTGCCTTGGCATTTGGGAACTTGCTTGGGTCTTTGTCAAAAACATAATCAATGTTTGTTAAGTTTATTATTGTGCTGGCACTATTTGTTTTAGCTGACAAAACTGCATCATAATCAGTGGAATGCCCTGGCTCAAAATCATCTGCAGAAATAACTTTGACTGAATTATTATTATCAATAAAAACTTGTTTTAAAATTTCTGCATTAAGTCCTGCAATTTTAATTCCCATCCAGTCGCGAGTTACTGCATCTGCGCCAAAATCAGCTAAAGCTTTTTGATAAATTCTACAAACTTTTCCTCCACCGACAAAAACAATAAACTCATAATCTGTAAAGTATTTTAAAAGGCAATGTTTAAAGTTTTTTAAAAACCCAATAGCAATTTTGCCTGGTACTACAATTGACCCACCAAGCGAAATAATAATAGTTTTTTTCATAATTTTAAAAATTTATTACGTGGTGCTCCCGGAAGGAATTGAACCCTCATCTATCCCTTAGGACGGGACTGTTCTATCCGTTGAACTACAGGAGCTTTTAATTCCTTTTATGTTATCAGAATTTAATTATATTCTCAATAACCTTGACCCTTCACCATATTGATTGTATTGTAATTTTTGTGTTTTTACTAATGGTGAAGGGTTGACTAAATTAATAATATGTGTATAATAATTATAGGTTTGTTTAGTGCTGAGATGGAGGGTCTCAGCTATTCCCTTTTTTTTCCTGAAATGGAGGTGCGATATGTTAGTGCTTTCGCGCAAAAAAAACGAGAGCATTGTGATCAACAATAACATCACGATTGTCGTCGTGGAAATCCGCGGCGACAAGGTGAGGCTGGGGGTCGAGGCTCCCAAAGATGTGCCTGTACACCGCCAAGAGGTGTACGAGGCCATCAAACGCGAGAACGAAAAGGCTGCGCACGCATCGTGAGCTGAATCCGCTTTGGCGGATATGTGGGTTACTCTGTAGCCCACTTTTTTATTTGCAAAAAATAATGTAATATCAAAATATGATTATAGACACACACTCACATTTAAATTTTAAAGCTTATGATGCAGATAGGCAAGAAGTTATAAAAAGAACTCAGCAAGCTGGTGTGATTTGTATTGATGTGGGAACAAAATATGAAACTTCAAAAAATGCAGTAGAGTTAGCAGAAAGAAATGAAAATATCTATTCTGCAATTGGTATGCACCCAATTCATATTAAAACTGATTTATTAAAGTTAAAAATGGATGAAGGTGAAGGTGGTTTTGAGCCTTTGGGCGAGGAGTTTGATTATGATAGATACAAACAGCTTGCCTTGTCTTCAAAAAAAGTAGTGGCAATAGGGGAGATTGGTTTAGATTATTATTATAAACCAAAAGGAACTGCTAAAAAAGAATTATTTAAACAAAAGCAAAAAGAAATTTTTACTCTGCAACTGAAAATGGCAGAGGATTTGAATTTACCAGTTATTGTACATACTCGCATGGCTTTTGACGATACCTATAATATATTAAAATCACAAATTACAAATCACAAATTACAAAAAAAAGGTGTGATTCATTGCTTTGTGGGAACATGGCAAGAAGCGCAAAAATATTTGGAACTTGGTTTTTATTTAGGTATAAATGGTGTTTTGTACAAGCAAAATATCTTTGAAACAATAATAAATTGTCCAATGAATAAAATTGTAGTTGAAACTGATTGCCCATATTTAACTCCGCCAGAGGAAGGTAAAGATAATAGAAATGAGCCGATTTTTGTAAAACACATAATTCAAAAAATCGCAGATATAAAAGGCTTGAGCTTTGACGAGGTTCTGGAAGCTACTACTCAAAACGCTAAAAAGCTTTTTGGTATTTAGAAAAGGGGATTAACATGGGAAAGTTGCTACCAGTAATTTGTATGATTGTTCTTTTTTCTTTCTGGATTTCCGGAGTTATGCTATTTGATTTTGGAACTATTGTTATGGCCATAGAGGTGCTAAGAATAGGCTCTTGCGTCATATTTATTATTTTGGCGATTTTGGTAGTTCCAGCAAATTGGATCTTTATGACTTATTTTTTCCTCAAAAGGCGAAAAAAGCAAGAATAAAGGTTCTGCCCCTTCTGGGCTTTTTTTATAAAAAAACAATACAATACTATAAAGCAATATATACGTATGAATTATGTCATAGCATGGATTGCAAGTATTAATGT
>CAINMG010000088.1 GCA_903850725.1 Candidatus Staskawiczbacteria bacterium | reverse complement strand
TTAAATCAATGCCCAACTTCTTTGATAAAAGCTCATTACGCTTTATCCAATTATATATACAAAGTTTACTGCCTCTACATACTATCTTTCCTATTATCACCAACTTCACATATTTGGCTTGCTCGCCCAACACTTTTTCTAAAACTTCGCTAATACGAAGCCTATTCATTATTACAATACTTCGTTAAAAATTAAGCAGCAATATTACCGAATATTAGCAGTTCTTTGTATATTTTCTGATTTTTAGCAGTGTTTGGGTTTATAGCGAACCTGCAAATAAATCTATCAAGCATCATAGTGTTGTTAAACAAGGTTTTATAATTAACCATAGAGAAAGGTGTTTTTTCGTTAATGCTATTTGATAACCACTCAAACTTAGCTAAATTTACCGCAGTAAGCGATGTGTTGAAATGGAAATCAAGTTTATTTTCGCTTCTTGCCTGACAATCTGTTAAACCTGTATGCTGTTTTGCATCACGATACAAAAATTCTATTTGAAAACGGGAACGATAATAGGGAACAATTTGCAAGGCATCTTGCTCAAGGTCTGTTGAAAAATATAGTTTTCTGGTAACTTCTTTCCCATCTTTAGAAAAAACAGCTACAGCCAGTTTAATATCACGTTTGAAAGCCTTGCAGTAAACAATTGCAGAATAGATTGTTAGCTCTTGATTGCAAATTACTTTATCGAAATAGTTTGTGTTAAGATTCTTAATATCAATTCGTCCATCAAATTTTTTAGGTCTGCCTTTTTTCCCTGTAAGCTCTCCTTTGAAAATGTACATCAACACGCTATCATCTCTAAGTCGGCTTATAAAGTGCATATTTATTTCCAAAATTATATCTAAAAAAGACTTTTTAGAGAAGAAAGCATCAGCAACCAAATATTTTGAAATAGATTTAAATACCTCTGCATTTTTAGAAACCAGTGATGCGTAGTGTAAAAGCAAATTAAATTTATCATCCCTATCCTTAATGCCTGGTGTTTGAAATGCTTTAAGATGAAATGCCGTATTTTTAATAACATCAACTACTGCAAACCCGCAAATGTCCAATCCCCATTTAGCTGCTTTGTCTGAGCCTGACCAAAATTTTGCTCTGCCATAAGTTTCTTTTCCAGATTTTGGAATATAGCAGGGATCAAAAGCAACAATACATTCATTGCTAACAATTTGATCAGCTAAAAGCTTGTTAAATTTTAAAAAATCAAAATCTTGTTCAAAATTATTTCTGAAAGTTTGCTCACAAAGTGAACTATATCTAGCCAATTGTAAGAAATTTATTTTACCTTTGATGCTCAGAAAGTGCAAAAGCACATTAACAATAAAATCTTTATGGGTTTTGTACATCTTTTGAAAAATTTTATTTTTTAATATGCTGATAATATGATATTTAACTTTTTGGTCTGTCTTGATAATCATGTTTAGAAAATTAGTTGAATAATCTACTAAAGTAGTGATTATCTACGACATGACCAAATTTATTTTTACTTATTTTGCTGAATATCAAATATTTATATCATTGTTTAACGAAGTATTGATAGAATGAACAACGTATATTTTTAACTTCTTTTTTGTTGACTTTTTTAGACAGTACTCATATATGCAAGGAAAAGCATATTTTTATCATATATTCCTAACAATACATTGTTAATCCAATTTATCTTTATAGTTTTGTATTAAATATTTTAGTACTCGGCTAAGTAGTTATAATCTTTATAAAGAAAGTTTCTAAAAAATAGATTTTTAGAGCTGAATTATTTTTTAAACCGTAGTAAAACTTGGCACAT
>CAINMG010000087.1 GCA_903850725.1 Candidatus Staskawiczbacteria bacterium | reverse complement strand
GCAAGCTACACATTCAACACTTGGACAAACAACAATGTCACAGTCACTCTAACCTGCACCGACAACACAGGTGGAACTGGTTGCGACTCAAGCTATCCCAAATACTGTACCGACACCACCAACACTTGTGACCCAACAACTGCAGGCACATCTTACACAACTCCATTTACCATCAGCACCGCAGGCACAAGTTTCGTGCGCTACTTCTCACAAGACCAAGTCCCAAACATAGAAACCACCCAAAGCAAAACCATCAAGATAGACACCACATCTCCACAAGTAAACGCAGGAGATAATTACAGCACAGGTTCCACCACCGGCCAAAGCACACAGTTTACTCAAACAGGCACAGTCACAGATCCAGACATAGGGCAAGAAGCAGGTTCGGGCATTGCAACCTATCTCTGGCAAAAAGTCTCAGGCCCAGGCACAATTACATTTGGCTCAGCCACACAATCAAGCACCACTATCTGGAGCCCAACTGATGGAACATACGTAATCAGCCTTACAGCAACTGACAATGCAGGCAACTCCACAGCCGATGACTTTACTTTACTTTGGAGCACCACTCTACCAAGCACAAGCACCATAGATACCACAAGAATAGGAGGCAACAACGCGCAAGTGCCAAACAGAGCTCTGGATTCCCGTTTGCACGGGAATGACACTGTGGGCAATCAAGTTCAAATACAAACTATGCTCCAGCTTATCGAAAAACTCAAAGCACAGATTCAGGCTTTGATAAATTCTCGTAATGACGGAAATGCAAGCTTTCAATTTACCAGCACCCTTAAATTAGGCAGTCTAGGAACAGAAGTCAAACAGCTTCAAATCAAGCTTCAATCACTTGGCTTCCTTACAAACACAATCACACCCAACGGAGTATTTGGTAAAGCCACACTCAAAGCCTTGCAAGATTTTCAAGCAAATCATAACATCACCAGCCCAGGAATTTATGGCTACGGCATAGTCGGACCAAAAACAAGAGGAGTGTTGAATGGAATAAAATAAAGTAGTAGAATAATACAATATAAACTTAATATGCAAATATATGGAATTATTTAATAATATAAAGAATAGTATTTATTCGCCCAAATTTTATCAAGATCTTTTAGCTAAGCCATTTTCTTTTTCTGTAAGATATTTTGTTTTATTGGCACTAATAGTTTCATTGATTGGAACAATTAATTTTTCGTTTACAGTATTTCCTGCAATTAAATTATTTGTTGATGATTTGGGTCCCAAAATATTAAATTATTATCCTAATGATTTGCAATTAACCATAAATAAGGGGCAAGCTTCCACTAATGTAAATGAGCCATATTTTATTAAAGTCCCAGAGGAGTTTAAAGATGATAAAGGTTTAGAAAATGTTTTGGTTATAGACACCAAAAATGATTTTAGTTTAGAGAATTTCTATTCATACAAATCATTTGCCTTGTTAACCAAAGATAGTATAATCTCTTATACAGACAACGGGATTAATATAAACCAAATCGATAAAAATGTTAATTTCTATTTAGATAAAAATAAAATTACAGATTTTTATAATAAGATAAAGCCATTTATAAAATTTATTTATCCTGCAAGCATTCCTTTAATATTTATTGGTTATTTGTTAAGTTTCTCGTTTCAAGCAATTTATTTATTATTTGGGGCGTTGGTTATTTGGTTAGCTTGCGTAATTAAAAATGTAAAAATAGATTACAAAAAAGCTTATCAGTTGGGGCTACACTTGAGTACAGCTATAGTTCTAATCCAATTGATTTTAATGATATTTGGTGTGACTTTTTACATTCCATTTATGTTTACAATTTTATTGTTTGTAGTTGCTTTAATAAATATTAAAAAAATACAAAATTATGAAAATTAATTTCAAAGATCAAACTGGGTCTGTAGCTAAAATAATGCTTGCTTTGGTTATTGTGTGTTTGGTTGCAGTAGGTATTGCATATATTGTTATAAAGTCAGCTGAGAAACCACCAAAGCCATCTATAGACAATCCAGATATAGTCGAAGTTCCAAAAGCAGTTTATGAAGCAACAATAAATGATATCAAAATAACATTTCAGGAGGCAAATAATTATGGAAGTATTCTAAAGGGCTCGCTTAGCAATAATCCAAGTTATCAAAAAGATTTAACAACAACTGAAAAATTTATAATGGTCACAATTGGTGGTCAAAATAAGGGCAAGTCAGATACAGCGCAAAATGTTTGGGATTTGGGGAATATAATCGATTCAGAAGGTAGAAACTTTAAGCCGAATAATTACAATACAAATCCTTGGCTTGCAAAAGACAATGGGTGTGGAGATATTTTAAAGCCAGAATTTACCCCAACTTCATGTTCTAAAGTTTTTGAAGTTTCCAAAGTTTCAACTGGTTTAAAGGTAGAAGTTTTGGTATCTAAAAAAAGCGAAACAGAAGATAAATATGATTCTAGTAAAAAAGATACTATTTTATTGGACTTAATAGTAAATAATAAATAATATTTAATTTTATGGCAAACGAAGAAAATAAAGATGAAGTTAAAAAAACCGCTAAAGAAATTTTAAGTAACCTCCAAGAAGGGGATAGGGTTGATTCTTTTACAGAAAAAAAAGAAGTTATAGAAAAAGAAATTACTTCAGAAGAGAAAATTATCAGAGAAGAAATAAGGCAAGAGCTCGATTTAATGAGTCAGGATGAAAATTTAAAAAAAGAGTCTGAAAACAAAGCAAAACAAATTCAAGTTTTGGGCGAGGAAGAAAAAATAGAAAATTTACTAAAATTAGCCAAAGAAAAAGGTGTAGCTTACGCTGTAAAAGTTGCTCAAGATATGAATGATCCATATATCTTGGATATTTTTCATGATGTTTTGGTGCGCGAAGGAATGTGGAAAAAATTCGAAAAATAATTTTTTAAAGTATAGAGAATAAAATATGAATTATGCATTTATAGATTTTCAAAATACAGACAATACGACCAAGCAGTTGCTTGGGTTTTCAATTGATTGGAAAAAGTTATGTAATTTTTTGAAAAATAACTGGAAATGCGAGAAAGTATTTTTATATATGGGTGTTGATGATAGAGATTTAGAAATGGCAGAATTAGTTGAAGAATTAAAGAATAGTGGATTTATTGTTAGAGATAAAAAATTATTTTCTTATAAAAATAAAGACAAAGAATTAAATATTTTTTGTCCAAAATGTGGTAATAAATTTATAGAGAAAGTTGATATGGGCTTTAACAAAAAAGCCAACTGTGATGTTGACTTGACTGTTGATGCTATGGATTTAGCAAAAAATGGCGATATATTTTATATTTTTACAGGAGATGGCGACTTTAAATTTTTAATAGAAAATGTTATCCTAAAAGGTGTAAAAACTTATATTATTTCTAGTGCCAAAAAGATAAAAATTGCTAGCAGATATTCGGTATCAAGATTATCTAAAAAATTAAGAAATTTAGTTATTAATAATCCAAACAAGGTTTATCTTATAGAAATAAATAATTTGAAAATGAAATTTCAAAAAGATTAAATTTTTGTAATGGAAAAGGCCACGAAGCGTGACCTTTTCTAATGATAATTAATTATAGCAAATTAAAGGAGCTTGTCAATAGCATTTACTGCTTGTTGTCAGTTTTATAAAAAATGATTTCAATAATTTATATACTACTTTTTGTTTTAGTTTTGGCTATTGTTGGATTTTTTGTTGCTTTAAAATCTGAGATCAATCAAAAAGCTGTTCTTTTTGGAGGATTAGAAAAAGTTTTGTTTTTGGTTATGATGCCAAAGAGCAATTTGAAAGATGAGGATTTAATGAAGAAAGAGGAAAAAGCCATAATTTCACAAATGGAGCAAATCTTTGCAAATTTTCTGTATCTTAAAAAGCCAAAAATGTTTCAAGAAGCTCCATCTGTAGCTTTTGAAATAGCTTCACAAATTGGTGGAACAGACATTTCTTTTTATGTTGCAGTGCCAAAATATTTGGAAACTGCTTTTGAAAAATATGTTCAAGGAGTTTACCCAAATGCAATTGTAGATAAAATTCCCCAAGATTATACAATATTTGAGGCGCAAGGAGAAACTGCTGGTGCTTTTTTACAGTTAAGAGAAAATCCATTTTTCCCAATAAGCACTTATCAAGCATTAGAAAAAGATCCTTTGGCCACAATAACCAATAATTTAAGTAAAATTGGAGCTAATGAAGGAGCTGCAGTTCAAGTTATTATAAGACCATTACCGGGTAGTGAATTTAGGAAAACTGGAGAAAAAGTTTTGACAAAAATAAGGGAAGGTAAAAATATTAAAACTGCCATGGCTCAAGTTGCCAGTGGGCTTGTCGGAGAAATAATTAATGATATATCTAAAAATCCCGCAAAAGATAAAGAAAAAGAAATGTACAAAGACAAAGAACAGGGCTTTGATCAAAAAGCTTATGATGCAATTCAAAATAAAATACAAAAGCAACCTTTTGAAACCAATATTAGAGTTCTTGCATCAGCGCAAACAGAAGGCAGGGCAATAGAGATTTTACAACATTTAACAAGCTCATTTTCACAATTTTCACTTTCAGCTATAAATTCATTGGAACCAAAAGAAGTTTTTAAAAAAGAATTAAAAAAGCTAATTTATGATTTTAGTTTTAGGAACTTTAATATAAAGCAAAAAACTATTTTAAATCTTGAAGAGTTGGCTTCGATTTATCATTTTCCAACACATTTTATTGAAACTCCTTATATTAAAGCAGCAAAATCTGGAGAAGCAGCTCCACCTTCAGATTTACCAGAAAGTGGCGATTTGTTAGTTGGTGAAGTTGATTTTAGAAATGAAAAAAAGAAAATTTATTTTAACCGCGATGATAGACGCAGGCACTTTTATTATATTGGGCAAACTGGTACAGGAAAATCTGTTTTTATGAAGAGTATGATTAAGCAGGATATATTGAATGGAGAAGGCGTGGCTGTGCTTGATCCACATGGTGAACTTATTGATGATATTTTGAAATTTATTCCAAAAGAAAGAATTGATGATGTTATAATTTTTGAGCCTTTTGATATGGAGCGCCCTTGTGGTTTGAATATGCTTGAATATGAAACTCCAGAACAAAAAGATTTTGCAGTTCAGGAAATGATCGCAATTTTTATGAAGCTTTTCCCACCAGAAATTATAGGTCCTATGTTTGAACATTATATGAGAAATGCAATGCTAGCTTTGATGGCTGATAAAGAGAATCCTGGCACTTTGGTGGAAATTCCCAAGATGTTTACGGACCCAGAATTTTTAAAAGAAAAAATACAAAAAGTCACAGACCCTGTTGTAAAATCTTTCTGGCTTAAAGAATGGGCTCAAACCACAGGATCTACAAGATCTGATATGCTTGGCTATGTTGTTTCAAAACTTGGTAAATTTATTGAAAACGAGATGATGCGAAATATTATTGGGCAAAGTCATTCTGGCTTTAATTTGGAAGAAGCAATGAACGGCAAAAAAATATTTTTGGCAAATTTATCTAAAGGTTTGACTGGTGAAATAAATAGTCAGTTATTGGGAATGATTTTGGTTTCAAAGATGCAGATGGCAGCTATGAGGCGTGCCAAAATTGAAGCGTCACAAAGAAGCGATTTTTATTTATACATTGATGAATTTCAAAATTTTACTACTGATTCAATTGCATCAATTTTATCTGAGGCAAGGAAATATAGGCTTTGTTTGACTTTAGCCCATCAGTATATGCCCCAATTGACCGATCAAATAAGAGATGCGGTCCTTGGGAATGTGGGGCAAATGGGTGCTTTGAGAATTGGCGCAGAAGATGCTGAAAGAATGGAAAAACAATTTGAGCCAGGATTTTCACGCTTTGATATGGTAAATCTGGATAACTTTACCATGATTTTAAAAATATTAATAAATGGTAAAATTTCTACTCCTTTTAAGATGGATATTTATAAAGATTTTGACAAAGGCAGGCCAGAGATTGTGGAAGCAGTTAAAAAAATATCAAAGTTAAAATATAGCAGAGCAAGAAAAATTGTAGAGGAGGAGATATTGCAAAGATCTTTTACATCTGCCACGCCAGCTCCCCAAACCCCTCCACCAATAAGCATGAAATAAAAAATACACAAAAAAATCCAGCTAATTGCTGGATTTTGTTTTTTGATTTTTTATTCTGAGGCTCTTTTTACATATTGTTCAAGTTCTGTATTTATTTCAATTATATCTCCTTCTTCAATAAATAATGGTACTTGAATGGTAGCTCCAGATTCCAAAATAGCTTCTTTAGTACCTCCTTGGGCCCTGTCGCCCTTAACTCCAGGAGCTGACTCTTTGACCTTAAGTTGTACTTTGATTGGAGAAATAATATTGATTATATTCTCATTAAAAACAATGCCTGTGACTATTGAGTTTGGTTTTAAAAATTTAGCTGATCTGCCAACTTGGCCTTCGGTAAACGAAAATCTATCAGCAGGGTTATTTTCTTTACAGAAAAAGAACTGACCCTTACTTGAATATAAAAATTTAATGTTTATTTTTTCTAAATCTGCTTCACGAAAAACATCACCTTGTTGAAAGTTTCTTTCTTGCACAGAACTATTTAACAAGTTTTTTATTTTGCATTGCATTACTGGTCTTCTTTGAGCCATTTTCATTAACTGAGATTCTAAAATCTCAAAAGGCGAATCCTCGAAAATAAATTGTGTACCTTTTTTTAAATCTGTATGTGTAAGCATGATATTTATAAATTTAATTTTATTCGATTATTTTCCACTCGATTTTATCTTTTTTGTCAGCGAACTCTAACCATTCACCAGATTTTGAAATAACAAACCACTTTTTTTTCATATCAGAGTAAACCATTGGGTTTCCATTGTAAAACGGTTTTTTTACAATTTCTTTGGGTTTTAAGCGGTCAAGTTCTAGCCATTTCTTAAATATGGTTTCAATTGCATAATCAAGTTTTCTGGAATTTGCCCAATCGGCAACTGTTTTAATTGCAAACTTGGCTTTTTCCATGGAGCCTGCAAGCTCTAGTAATTGTTTGGCAGGTTTGGTAAATCTTGAATAGATTATCTTTCTCTTTTTAGCATTTTCTTTCAATTCTTGCAACCCCAAGCCTTTACTTTCAAAGTAATAAGCAATAATTTGTTTGATTGCAGTTTCTTCCTCTAGCTTATCAAACTCTTTTATTTTCCCATTGCCTTTTTGTGCTGATTTGATATATTCTTCAATTTTCTTAGCATTTTTCTCGCCAATCCCAAGCTCTTTTATGCCAGCTATACCAGATTCTTTGTAAATATCAGAAATGTCTTTTTTCCCGCCCGAGGCGGGTCCGCCTGGGGCGGATAGATTATTTAAAATATTTATAGCTTTTCTGTAAGCATTTATTTTAAAAACAAGAGCTTTGTCACCCTTAATTTCAAGTAATTTTATTGTTTCTGTAAAAATATCTATAATTTCTTTGTTCATCAAGTTTATTTTAACACAACTGGCAGGCAGTCAAAAGTCTTGACATAAAAAGATTTATATGATAATATTTTAATCAATTAGAATTCCCCCCATGTCCGTTTTGGCAACGGACGGCGATAATGGAATTGTCTTAAAGGAATGAGTTATTCCTGCCTGGCAAATAGTCGTTAATCTTCATAATGTTTGGGGGTTATTATTTGTCATTTAGACTTTGTCTGGAAGTTTTGTGTCCCTGCGGGGATGGCTGAAAGACAATTTCTGATTTAGGTAAGATATTTCAATCGCCATAGGAGGGGGTCGTTGTAGCATGCTAGTAGCGTTGCTCCGACCCCTTCTTTTTTTTGTACAAAATTTGGGATTTCTTTTAAAATATGATAAACTAAATTTAGTAAACATATTTTATGATAAATATTTTGGAAAAAATTGACGAGCTTCAAGTCAAAATCCGCAAGTTAGCGGACTGTCTTTGACTTGCCTGAAAAAGAACAAAAATTAAAAAGTTTGGAAAAACAAACTCAAAGCGTAGATTTTTGGAATGATCAGGAAAACGCCAAAAAAATAAGTCAGGAAATTTCTGATACAAAAGAAGAATTAGAAAATATTGAGGCTTTGGAAAAAGAAATAAAAGAAATTGAAGATTTGCATAAATTAGCTGATGAGAATTTGATAGGGGATTTGGAAATAAAATTACAAAATTTAGAAAAAGAAATTTCGAAGCAAGAATACAAGGTTTTTCTTTCGGGTAAGTATGATAAAAACAATGCAATTTTAGAAATATTTTCTGGAGCTGGTGGGGTGGATGCTCAAGACTGGGTTACAATGCTTTTGCGAATGTACCAGAGATATTGCCAAACAAAAGGATTTGGGGTAGATATTTTGCATCAAGCATTTGGTGAGGGTGGTGGTCCAGACGGGAGGATTGGTACCAAGTCTGTAACTTTGGAAATTCAGGGTAAATATGCCTATGGGTTGCTAAAAAGAGAATCTGGTGTTCATAGACTGATAAGAATTTCTCCTTTTTCAGCTCAAAAATTAAGGCATACAGCTTTTGCTTCAGTTCAGGTTTTGCCAGAGTTAGAAGAGGCTGATAAGGATGTAGAAATAAAACCAGATGATTTAAAAATTGATACATTTAAAGCTGGAGGTCCTGGTGGTCAATATACTAATAAAACCGAATCTGCAATAAGAATTACGCATTTACCCACAGGAATTGTAGTTACTTCACAAGCAGAACGGCTTCAGGGCAAAAACAAAGAAACCGCAATGAAAGTTTTGCGAGCAAAGATTTTTCAATTAGGTCAGCAAGAAAAACAAAGAGAAATTAAAGAGATCAAAGGCAAAAGAATGCTGGCAGAATTTGGGAGCCAAACAAGAAATTATGTTTTGCATCCATATAAATTAGTAAAAGATTTACGAACTCAGTATGAGACCAGAGATGCTGAGGCTGTATTGGAGGGGGACTTGGAGGAATTCATCCAAGCAGAATTAAAATTATAATATTGTATTGTCATTCCCGCGAAAGCGGGAATCCAGAGTGAAATAAAAAAATAAATTCAAAATAAATAATGAGTTTATAAAAAAAATATGTTTAGAGAAAAATCAAGAGAAGAAGAAATAAAAATTAGAATTTTGTCGCAAGAGTACGAACCTGAAATAAAAGTATTGTCAGAAAAACCAGTTGATGATGAAGTAGAAATTTTAGATAACGAAAAAGATATAAATGCTATTTACGATGAACGGAAACAAGAGGTAGAAGATGTAATTGAAAAATTATTTGGAGCAGGAGTTGATGATAATAGTGAAAATACTCTTTTAGCACACATCAGAAACTCCAATCAAAAAATTAGTGCTTCAGAAAAAAGTGGCACAAGCCCAAGATTGTTTTTAAAAGAAAAAATGGCAATACTCCTTGCTGAAGAAAACGCTAAAAATGAAAAGGAAAGAAGGGATAAAATAAAAGCATTAAAAAAATAATAACTAATGAAAATTAAGACTAATCAAATTGTGAAAATTAAAAATACAGAGAAAGGTCTTGACAGGGCTGGTGGATTTGCTATAATTAATTTACTAATCTCACCGCGTTCTCGGTCTTACCGGGACCGCGGTTTTGTTTATTATGGAGAGTAAAAGAGCAATAATTTTTATAGACGGTTCAAACTTTTATTATAGAATAAAAAGTTTATCACAAAAAAGTTATAGTAAAAATACTTTGATAAATTTTGACTTTAAAAGGTTTTTTGAAAATTTGTTAAAAGAAAAAGAATTAGTGGAAACGAGATATTATGTAGGAGCGGTGAGGCGAGAAAACAATAATCCAAAAAGTGAAGAGTTGTACGCCAATCAACAAAAACTACTTGCTAGTTTACAACAAAAAAATATTAAAATAATTTTAGGAACCATAATCCGCCATCCTGATAAAACATATCATGAAAAAGGTGTTGATGTACGGATAGCAGTTGAAATGATTCGCTTTGCTAGAGAAAACAAGTATGATGTTGCATATTTAATAAGCTCAGATACTGACTTGGTGCCAGCAGTTGAAGAAGTTCGCGCTTTTGGCAAAGAAGTTTGTTATGTGGGCGTTTTTAAGGGACAATCTTTCGGGTTGTCAAAAGCATCGAACAATGTGATATTATTAAGGTCAGAAGAAATAGAAAAATTCTTATGATAAAGTTTGAAAAAGTTACAAAAATATTTGAGCCAGATCTTACAGTCCTTCAGGATATTACTTTTGAAGTAAAAAAAGGTGAGTTTGTGTGTATTGTGGGTAAGTCTGGAGCAGGTAAAACAACTTTAATAAATTTAATTTTAGGTTTACAAAAGCCAAATTCTGGAGAAATATTTTTTGATGGAGAAAATATTTCAAATGCTAGTTCCAATGAAATGCAAAAAATAAGAAGAAAAATCGGCGGAATCCATCAAGATTATAAGCTTTTGTCCAACAAAACAGTTTTTGAAAATGTTTCTTATATAATGGAGGTTGAAGGCAAAGATAAAGAAGAAATAGAAGACCATGTGCCTAAAATTTTAGAGACAGTTGGACTTTTGGAGAAGACTAATAATTTCCCAAATGAACTTTCAGGGGGAGAGCAACAAAGGTTAGCTGTGGCAAGAGCTTTAATCAATGACCCAGAAGTTATTTTAGCTGATGAGCCAACAGGGAATTTGGATCCATATAATACTTATGAAGTTATTCAGCTTTTAGAAAAAATGAATCAATTAGGCAAAACAATTATCTTGTCTTCCCATGATAGAGAAGTTGTAAATAAATTAAAAAAAAGAGTCATAACTCTGGAAGATGGAAAAATAATAAGAGATGAAGAAGAAGGCCGATATATTATTTAATATCTAACATAAAATAGATTATGGAAAAAGATTTTGATAAATGGAATACAATAAAAAAAGAAATACATGCAAAGCAATTATTGCCATTGTTTTCTGAAAGAGAAGTTTGGTGGTGTCAACTTGGAGTTAATGTTGGTAGTGAGGAGGACGGCAAGGGTATAAATTATCTTAGACCCGTGCTTATTGTGAGAAAGTTTAACAAAAATATTTTTTATGGTTTACCAATAACTTCGAAGGGAAAGGATGACGTTTTCCATGTAGCCATAAACTCAGGAGAAATTCAGGGTTCTGTTATTTTATCTCAAATGAGGCTCATCGATACAAAGAGATTAAGCCATCTTTTTAGCAAGATTACCGATGATGAGTTGTGTGATATAAAGAAAAAACTCAAGGAATTAATCTCTTGAGTATTTTCTTATAGTGTTACCTCCGCAAAGCGGAGTCGTGCCGAATGGCAATTTGTATGTTAATTATAGCAAATAATAAACTTATGTCAAGAGAAATAGCGTAAAAAATATTAAAATAAATTTTATGTTAAATAATTTAAATCGTATTTTGCATTTTGCTTTAACGGATTTTTTAAGGAACAAGGGCATTTCTATTGCTTCAGTTTTTATCTTGACTGTAACTATAATGTTAGCCACAAGCCTTTTGTTTTTTGTGGGCGTATCAAATTATTTGATTTTACAAATTCAAGATAAAATTGATGTAACAGCATATTTTAAGGAAGAAACAGAAGAGACAAATATTTTAATAGTAAGAGATGAAATAATAAAATCTCAGGTTGTAAAAAACATACAGTATGTTTCTCGCGAAAGTGCTTTGGAGAATTTTAAAAATAAATACAAGGGGAATGAAGTTTTTGAGAAAGCATTGCTGGAAGTTGGGGGTAATCCTTTTTTGCCATCTTTAAATATCAAGACAAATGGTGACCCACAAGAATACCAGGAGGTTTCTAATATTTTATCTCAGGAAAAGTTTGTAGATTTAATTGAAAAGGTTGATTTCTCTGAGAAAAAAGATATAATAAACACGGTTTTTTCAATTAGGACTGCGGTTATCAGAACAGGTTTGGTTATAGGTGCAATTTTGATTTTGATTGCTCTATTAGTGGTTTTTAATACTATAAAGCTTACTGTAGATAGCTTTAAAGATGAAATAAGCACAATGAGAATTGTTGGAGCAACAAACTGGTTTATTAGAGGTCCATTTATAATTCAAGGAGCAATTTACGGATTTATTGCATTTGTTATTTGTTTTGTCATTTCAATTTTGTCATTTCACTTATTATCTGACAAAATTTCTCTTATGTTGCTGGGATTTAATTCATTTGATTATTTTGTTTCTAATATTTGGTTATTTATTTTAGTTCAAGTTGCATTTGGACTTGGGGTGGGGGTAATTTCAAGTTTTATTGCAGTCAGAAGACACTTAAAAGTTTAGTTTATTGCGGGATCGTCTAATGGTAGGACACGTCCCTCTGGAGGATGGTATCTAGGTTCGAGTCCTAGTCCCGCAGCAATTTATTGTGCGATATTTTAATATTTCAGGAAAATCAATTCGCTTTCAAAATTTTTTGGAACAGCCAGTGAGCGCTCACTGGCTTTTTTGTTTGAGTTTTGGTTGAAAATTTATTTTGTGGTAGAATATAATTATAT
>CAINMG010000086.1 GCA_903850725.1 Candidatus Staskawiczbacteria bacterium | reverse complement strand
TTAATTTATATTATTTATTATATCTTTTGTAAAAAAATCAATCAATAGCAAGCCTGTGGATAACTTTTGAGACCCTAAATAGTGCCAAGTGTACTATATAATGGAGATAGAACAGACACTGCTAAAAATGCCACACAAATCCCCAAAAATATAATCAAAATTGGTTCCAACAAAGCAGTAAAAGTATCCACATCCCGCTTAATTTCTTTTTGGTAAAAATTAACTATTTCCATTAAATTCTTATCCAGCTTGCCAGTGTCCTCCCCAACCTGAATCATTTGCACTACAAATGGAGAAACAAACTTTGGATATTTTTTAAAAGTTGAACTAATCTTTTCTCCATTCAAAACATTTCTTTCAACCTCTGAAATAATTTCTTTATAAGTAAAATTTTCTATTGTATCTTTAGTTATTTTTAAAGCAGTAGTAATTGGCAAGCCAGCTGAAATCAAAGTTGAAAGATTTTCAGCAAATCTTACAAGATAAGTTTTTTGGAAAAATTCTCCTATAAGTGGAATACGCAAAGAATAAATATCAAAATTCCTCCTTCCATCTTTACTTTTCAAATAATAAAATCCTGATACTACCAAACCCACAAAAATCAATGCCAAAAGCCACCAAAAATTCATCAAAAACCCATAAAAATTAAGCATCAGCATTGTAAAAAATGGCGGCTCAGAAATAGATTGCTTAACAAGTTCAATTAATTTTGGCATAACTACAAACATCACAATTCCCATTACAACAACCAATACCGCAATCACGAAAACAGGATAAATCATAGCACTTTTAATTTGGGAATTTATGTCCGACTCTCTTTCCAAATGCTGTGATAAATAATTTAAAGTTTCTGCGATTTTACCAGAAGCTTCTCCGCTTTTTGTTAAATTAATGTAAAAAACACTAAAAATTTCTGGGAAAGCTGAAAATGCTTCTGATAAAGAATTGCCTTCATCAACCAATTGAGCAACTCTTATTATTTTTTCTTTAAAAAATTTCTTTTTTGTCTGCTCGGACAAGCTCTGCAAACTTTGCACCACCGGCACGCGAGATTCAAGCATAACAGACAATTGTCTTGAAAAAATAGCTAAATCTTTCTTTGAAACTTTATTAAAAAAACTTATACTTCCACCTTCAAAAATTCCCTGTTTTACTTCAAGCAAAGAAGTGGCAAAAATATTATATTTTGAAAGAATTTCAACAGCAGCTTCTTTCGAAGAAGCTTCAATCATACCTGCTTCTATTTGACCATCTTTAGACCTTGCTTGATATTTATACTTCATTTTATCTTAATAAATTACGAATTTCAGTAGGATTGTAAGAATAGTCTACTGCATCTTTTAAAGAAATCTCCTTCTTCCTAACCAAATCAACCAATGCCCTATTAAAAGAAACCATCCCATCTTTTGAAGATGTTTCAATTACAGCTGGAATTTCATGAGTTTTGTTTTCTCTAATTAAGGTTGAAACAGCATTGTTGCATAACAGCACCTCGCAAACTGGGATAAATCCACCTTTAATTCTTGGAATTAATCTTTGCGAAACAATCCCTAACAATGAAGATGCTAGTTGAAATCTTATTTGATTTTGCTGATCAGCTGTAAAAACATCAACAATTCTATGAATTGTCTGTGATGCAGAATTTGTATGCAAAGTTGCAAAAACCAAGTGCCCAGTTTCAGCAGCTGTAATTGTAGTTGAAATTGTTGCTAAATCTCGCATCTCTCCAACCATAATCACATCTGGGTTTTGCCTAAAAGTAGCTCTTAAAGCATTTTCAAAACTTAAAGTATCTTGGCCCAACTCTCTTTGATCTATGACCGCCCTATCTGACTCATATATATATTCTATTGGGTCCTCAATTGTAATTACATGTGTTGATCTTGTGTGGTTTATCTCATCAATTAAAGCAGCTAATGTTGTTGTTTTACCTTGCCCAGAAGCTCCTGTCATCAAGACAAGACCTTGATTCTTACTAGTAAATTCATGAAGTACCGGAGGCAAACTAAGCTCTTCAATAGTTCTTATCACGTGAGGAATAAAACGCAAAGCCATACTTATATTATCTCTTTGGAAAAATACATTAACTCTAAATCTACTTTTACCATCATAATCATAAGAAAAATCAATTTCTTTTTCTTGCATAAATTTCTTTTGTGTACTTTCTTTCATAACAGAAAAAGCATAACCCTTTGCATCCTCAGAACCAATTGTTGTTTCTCTTGTTAGAGGAATCAGCTGGCCGGTAATTCTTATCATTGGAGGATGGCCAACAG
The DNA here is from genome assembly GCA_903850725.1 of Candidatus Staskawiczbacteria bacterium. Lineage (GTDB taxonomy): Bacteria > Patescibacteriota > Minisyncoccia > Minisyncoccales > Staskawiczbacteraceae > XYB1-FULL-32-11. Next base: position 6,766 of record CAINMG010000086.1, on the reverse strand, counting down.
ATAAAATCAAATCAGATGCCTGTTCTTTTATAACTATTTCTAAAAACCTTCTAAAATCCTTTAAATAATCCATAACATTAATATTAATTTAATATTTTTTTAATTTCCTCTGTAATTTGGCTTGGAGTATTATCTGTTTTAGTAAGATATTTTACTATGTTATAAGATGCACCTTTTTCAAAATCTTCTTTTTGAGAAAGTGCAGACAAAATTACCACTTTCAAATCTTTCAAATTCAATTCTTCCCTAATTATGCGCAATACTTCCCAACCCGTAATTTTAGGTAAAATAATATCCAATATCACCAAGTCAGGACTTGATTCTTTTATTTTGCTTATTGCCATTTCACCATCTGTCGCAACATGCACATCAAAACCCTCCTTAGTCAATTGCTTAGTATATATATCAATTAAAAAATCATCATCTTCAACTAATAAAATTGTTTTCATATTTTTTATTTATTTTTCTTCTGTTACTCTTTCAATTTCATCTATAGTTGTCTCTCCTTTTAGAACTTTGATTATTCCCTCTTGCTCCATTGTAAGCATACCCTGCTTTTGAGCTATTTTAAGAATTTGATCTTCTGATGGATTTTTAACTATAATTTCTGCTATTTCAGGCGTAATAGCCAAAACCTCATATAATCCAATTCTTCCCACATAGCCCTTAAAATTACACACTTCACACCCTTTTGTCTGATAAATAACAAAATTTTCACCATCTTTAATTTGCTCCCTAGCATACGCTGGCATAATTTTGATTCTCTCTGCTATATATTTACTTATCTTTTCATTTGGCTTTGTTTTTACTTTGCAATTATTACATAAAGTTCTTACCAATCTTTGTGAAATAGCAACTCTCAAAGTAGATGGAATCAAGAAAGACTTTACCCCCAAATCAATAAGCCTTGGGACTACTCCGGACGATGAATTTGTATGCAGTGTAGACAAAACTACGTGCCCAGTCAAAGCAGCATTAATTGCCAAACTAGCTGTTTCCCCATCTCTTATTTCTCCTACCATGATAACATTTGGATCTTGTCTCAAAATTTGACGCAAGCCCGAAGCAAAGCTATATCCAATTTCTGGCTTTACTTGAGATTGATTAACACCATCTATAGAATATTCTATTGGGTCCTCGAGAGTAACAATGTTAACAGAGTCTTGGTTTAAAATATTCAAAAGTGAATATAATGTAGTTGACTTTCCAGAACCAGTAGGACCTGTAGCTAAAATCAATCCATAAGGCTTTTTAATAGCTTCTTTAATTACTTCCAAATTCCTACCTCTTATACCCATATCTTCAAAGGACCGAAGCCCCACACCAGAATCTAAAATTCTAATAACTACCTTTTCTCCAAAAAGAATTGGGAATGTAGCAACCCTAAAATCAACATTTTTCTCATTAATTATTGCCGAAAACCTACCGTCTTGAGGAACCCTAGTTTCATCAATCTTCAAACCAGCTACGATTTTAATCCTAGTTACAACCGCAGAATGCACGCTCAATGGCAAAAAAAGACTTGAATACAAAATTCCATCTTGTCTGAACCTAATATTTAATTTATCTCTACCTGGTTCAATGTGAATATCTGAAGCTTTATTTTCAATTGCATGGCGCAAAATAACCAATACCATTTTAATTATTGGCGCCTCTTCTGCTAACATCTTTGGAGCCAACTTCTCTTCAAGAGTATCAATATCTTTTATTTTCTTTACTGTCTCTATTTCTTCTATAGCTTTTTTTGTTTCTTCCTTTAATGTTTTGCGCTGATTTAAAATATGCTTAAAATTCGTAATAGTTATTAAAAAAACTTTATATTCAAAATTTTCCTGACGAGCCAAAAATCTTAAGGCGTTTTGTGCTGGTATATTTTCTGGATAAGGCATTCCAACTTCAACAACCTTATCTTTTACAAACAAGGGCACCATTTTATAATTTATTTCTGCTTCTTCTGGAATTATCTCTAAAAAATCTTGACTCACATCTTCTGGTTTAACTTTTCTAAGTGGAATATTTAAAATCTTGCTTTTCATTTCAAAAAGCTTTTCTTCTGTAATAATATTCTTTTCCAAAATCAATTCTTCCTCAGTTTTTTGAGTTAGAGACATTTCTTTCTCAAAATCCTCCTTCTGTTTGTCACTCAAAATTGCCTGCGCAAATAATTCTTGAATTATTTTCATAATTTTAAATAATTATTTTGTTTTTGTACTTTTGGTTGTCGTTGTTTCATAGTAAACATTAAATGGATTTTCTCTCCCGCTTTTTTCAAGCTCTAATTTAATATTAACCAACTTATCACTTTTTAATTTCTCTTCAGCCTGCTCTATAGAAATAGCTACAACCTTACCGGTAACTTCTTTTCCTAATTCTGTCACAGCAGAATAAATAAATTGATATTCAATTTGAGACAATTGCACCAAACTCTTTAATTGATCAGAATCCAAAACAGCAAAATCTATCTTAATATTAGGTTTCTGGAAAACATTATCTTGCAAAACAGCTTCGGGTTTTAACAAAAAAATAATCAAGAAAATTGCAATTAAAGCTATCGCAAAAAAACCTATTATCATAATAAGAAGCGTAACTTGCTTTTTTTTTGGTGATACAAAAATTATAGCCATATTAGTATGAGTGAGTTTTTATTTCTAATAAAAATGGGTAGCCCTGCATAGATTTTGAAGACGAACTAAATGAAATATTATTAATTTCAAATAAGTTTGCTGATTTTTCCAAGACCATAAGAAAGTTTTTTAAAGCAGAATAACTCCCAATAACATTAGTAGAAAATACAATTTCCTTGACCTGATTATTAGTAGCAACACTTGAAGCTTTGGCAAAAAATAAATCTTTCATAATTAATCCGCTCTCTGAAGTCTTTTTTTGTAAATAATAAACCAAAGGAGCTAAAAATAAATTGTCTGGCAAAGCATTATCTATTTTATTTAAAATATCTTGCCTTTTGTCTAGTTCGTTAGAAATATTTAGCACCTCAGCGTAATATGCGTTCTTGGCATTGTACTCTGCTTCTTTAAGGAAAATCTCTGACTGTAAATTTTTAAATTCTTTATATATTGGAAATACAAAAAACCAAACTAGCACTGATGTGATTAGTAAAATTATTATTGAAAAAATAAAACGATTGAATGCCATAAAAATTTTATTGAATTGGTATAAATAATTTAGGATCTAAATCAAAACTCAAGCTAAAAGTAATCCTGCCAGAATCCCCTACTGCAGAATTTAAAACCTGTATTTTTTTAACAAATTCATTTTTTTCAAACAAAGATACCTGCCGACTCAAAACATCCATATTTGTAGTTTCTCCACTAAGAACAATATTGCCTTGCTTTTCAACTAAACTTATTCTAGAAAACCAAACTTCTGGCAATGTTTGATTTTCCATAAATGTAAATACATTTAAAAATGATTTGTGCTCTTTTAAAAATTTTGCATAATCATTGATTTTCTTTTGATATTTAAATATTTTAATTTCTTTTGCCTTTTGATCTGCTGTCCCAATTGTCAACATAGATTCTTGTAAACTAATTACTTTTTGTTTTTGAGATGAAATTTTAAAGAAGAAAATACAATAACACAAAACACAAGATATCAAAAAAGACACTGCGATATAAAATATAATATCAGTAACAAAATTTTTCTCTTTTGTAAATTTAAATATTGAATTAATATCCATATACTTTATTATACAACAATATTTTAATTACAACAACAAAGTTTTCCACAGCCCTACTTTTTTTATTATTATTTTATATATTACCCAATACTGAATACATAGGACTTATTATTGAAAAAGCAAAAACTGCTACCCCTAGCCCCAAAATCAAAATCATAACTGGCTCAATAATTGCTGACATATTCTCTGCAATATCTATAACTTCATTTTCATAAAATTCTGCCAACTTTTTTAAAATTATTGTGCTTTTGCCCGTCTCCTCTCCAACTTCGATAATTTCAATTGCTCCAAAAGGAAAAATATTTTTGTGAATTTTGAGAGCAGAAGAAAGCTTTTCCCCTTTCTTTATTCTTTCGATAGATTCAGTCACGGCTAGTTTATAATAAAAATTGCCTACTACTCCTGAAATAATTTCCAAAGACCTTATCAACGGCACGCCAGAAGCATTCAAGGAACTCAAAGCCCTTATCAAAATAGCTGAATTATTTTTCTTAACCAAAGAAGAAATAATTGGCGTTTTGATCAAAACAGTACTCAAAAACCACTTGCCTTGTTTTGTCTTATAAGCTTGCCACAAAATCCCAGCCAAAAGTATCATTGCCAAAATTAAAACATACCACTGATTCATCGCAAAATTCCCACCCCAAATAATTATTTTTGTATAAATTGGTAAATCTGCATTCAAGCTATCAAAAAATGATACTAACTGAGGGAATACAAACACCAGCATCAATATTCCAATTCCACCCATAACCATCAAAATAATCAAGGGATAAATCATCGCCCCTTTAACTTTTGACTTTAAAGTATATTCTTTTTCCATTTGCAAAGACAATGTCTTAAAAACATCTTCCAATGTTCCTGACTCTTCTCCAACCTTTATCATACTTAAAAACAACTCCGAAAAAATATCAGGGTATTTTGCCAGCGAACCAGAAAAACTATTGCCCTTACTTACTTCGTCTTTAATGTTTAACAAAGCTTTTTTTAGTTTTGTGTTTTTTGTTTGGCTGGCTAAAAGCGTAAAACTTCTTACAATCGAAAGCCCCGTAGAAGTCATAATCCAAAGATTTCTTACAAGCATTATTTTTTCTTTAAGCGACACCCCAAAAGAAGGCAAGGACAAATTCATCAAATCTATTTTCTTTTTTTCACCTTCTATATCTGCTGTAATCAAAATCAAATTCTGATTTTTCAAATCTTGGGCTAATTGACGGGCATTTTGAGCTGGCAAGACACCTTTTTCTGTTCTGCCATCAAAACTTTTTGCTGTATAATAAAAATTTGGCATAAATTTATTCTGTAATAACACGAAGTACTTCTTCGACCGAAGTCAAACCCTTGGCTGCTTTAACAAATCCATCTTCGATCATAGTTCTCATCCCCTCTTTCACAGCCAAAGTTGTAATTTCTTTTGTGTTAGCTTTTTTGACTATAGCTTCCTTAATTGCATCTGTAACTGATAAAATCTCATAAATTCCAATTCTCCCAGAATAACCATCGGCACAATCTTTAGAAGCCTTAGCTCTATAAAATTCTATATCTTTTATTTGAGCTTTGGGATTTATTGCTTTTTCTTCTTTTAAAAGTTCCAAAACTCTTTCTAGCTTGCAATATTTTTCCATATCCTTTAGCTCATCAGCTGATAAGCTATATTTTTCTTTGCTTGAATGAAATTTCCTAACTAACCTCTGAGCTATAATTACATTTAAAGTAGATGAAAGTAAAAATGGTTCACACTTCATATCTATTAGCCTTGGTATAGCCCCAGCTGCTTCAGTTGTATGTAAAGTAGACAAAACTTGGTGACCTGTTAAAGCTGCATTAATTGCCAAAGCTGCTGTTTCATTATCTCTAATTTCTCCTACCATAATAATATCTGGGTCTTGCCTAACCAGGGATCTTAACCCAGCAGAAAACGTTAAACCTATTTTAGAATTAACTTGCGTTTGATTTACTCTTGGCATTCTATATTCTACTGGGTCTTCAACTGTTGATATATTTACATCTGGAGTATTTAAAATTTCCATCATAGAATAAAGTGTTGTAGTTTTTCCAGATCCAGTAGGTCCTGTAATCAAAATCATTCCAGAAGGTCTGTTTAAATTAAAATGCAACAACTCCAAATCTCTACTATTTATTCCCAAAGCTTCAAGCGTATAAGCTTTTGTTCCTTCAGATAACATTCTCATGACTATTTTTTCTCCATTAAAAACCGGTAATATAGATACACGAATAGAATATTTAAAATCTTCTGTTTCTATTTTGAATCTACCATCTTGCGGGAGCCTATGCTCATCTAACTTTAAGTTCGATAAAACTTTTATTCTAGCAACTATTCCAGAAGCTGTTGTGATTGGTAGACTCATAACATTGCGCAAAAGTCCATCAATTCTATATCTTATCACAACTTCTTTTTCCAAAGGTTCAATATGCACATCAGATGCTTTTTGTAAAATTGCATGTTTTAAAAGCGTATCAACAACTGTTATTACTGGTAGTTCTTGAGCAACTTTTTCTAATTCTCTTTCCTCTTCTACTTGCCCATCTTTTATGTGTTTTATTGTGCTAGCTTCTTTCTTGATAATCTCTCCAAATTCAACCTGTAGCGTCTGTTGATATTGATAAAGTGCTTTTTTAATTCCATCTAAAGTTGTGAGCCTTGGCATGATTTTCAAAGAAGGATTTGTTTTTTTGATAAAATCAATTGTTCTTAAATCCTCTGGGTCCACCATAGCCACTTCAAGATTGTCTCCATCCTGTCGGAAAGCAATAATGTTGTGAGCACGCGCAATAGGCTCTGGAACAACTTTCAAAACATCTAATGGTATTGTTTCTCTTTCTATATTGATAAATGGAATTCCCAAAAGATAAGCTTGAAGTTTAGTCAATTCATCTTGAGCCACCAAACCATCAGACACCAAAACATCTTCAATTTTTTGATTATTTTCTTGACTCTTTATTAACTCTCTTTCAAATTGTTTCTCTGTTACTAATCCTGCTTCTAAAAGAAATTTTTTTAATTGTTGCAAATCAACTTTCATATTTTTATATTTATACTAATATTAA
>CAINMG010000085.1 GCA_903850725.1 Candidatus Staskawiczbacteria bacterium | reverse complement strand
TTTTAAAAAACTATTATTGTTAAATATTTAATAACTAATTGACTTTATTACTAGTTAGAAGTAATGTTAAGAAAAAATGTTTAAATCTTAAAGTGGAGGAAAAAATGGAAACAAGTAGATTTGGTAATTTTGGTTTAATTATTGCTAATTCTCATCCAAAACTTGGCATGAGAGTAGCTGAAGAGTTAAAAGTAACTCCTCTTCAAATTGAATCAAAATTTTTTGATAACGGCGAATTAGATATTAGAAGACTATGTGATGTAAGTCAGATGGATATCTGTATATTTAGTTCACTACATTCACATTACGACACCATGAAAGAACTACGTTTAATTTGTGGTTCAATCAAAAATGCCTCTCGTATATTTGGTGTATTTCCATTTGTAAGAGATGGTAAATCTGACCACGTCAAACGTTTTGGCGAAAACGTTGCATATAAAGATACAGCAATGGAAATATCCAATTCAGGGCTAGAAGTGATCTCAATTTTTGATCAACATTCATCCCAACATCCGAGTTTTTATGATACAACTCATTATCGACTTCGGACTGTACACCATGTGTATTTGATGAAGATTTTAATCGAATATGCAATGGAACATACTGAACTATTTGATAGCGTTTTGGCTCTTGATGATGGAGGCTTCAAAAGGAACAAAAAAATTGCCGAATTATTAGGCAAAAATGTATCCTTTATTATAAAAGAAAGAGACGCCACCACCAGGGAGATTAGTATTGAAAAATCAAAAATTGTTGGAAATGTATCAGGCCAAAGAGTCGCCGCATTTGATGACATGCTTCAAAATGGAGGGACGCTCAAAGCTGGAGCCATGATTGCAAAATACAACGGGGCCAAAGAAATTTCGTTTTTTGTTGTACATAACGATTTTTCACCTAAAACTTTTGATGTCATTAATCCCTTACTTGAAGATGGAACAATAGACAAGATATATATTCTTGAAACTATCCCTCTTCTTAATAAAGAAAAATGGCATAAAAACCTAATTATCATTAGTCCTCATGAGCTTATTGCTGAAGTGATAAAGCTCATTCACACTGAAGGGCATATGAGAAAGTTATTTTTGGAAATTTAAATTTCCAAAATAAAGGGTCAATGATTATGTTGACCCTTTATTTTTTTGTAGATAATAGCAAAGTCATTATCTATTTTAAAAATAAAAAGTAAAATTATCGGTATTTTTCGCGCCAGTTGTAGTCTTCTTCTTCATCATCACTTTTATCTACAATGGGGGTACCGCAATTTTGGCAAACCTCATCATAAGAACGTAAGCCACAGCGTGGACAAACTGAGTCTTTAACACTTTCTTCCTTTTTTTTATTATCTTCTTCCATCCCGTTAGAGATAGTCCCTCATTAGACGGGACGTATCTTAATTAATTATAATTAATAAACACATACAACTTAAATTTTAAACACCCGTAAGAATTCTAACAAATACATCTCTAACGGGATCCATATCTACATTATAATTGATTTTAAAATTTT
>CAINMG010000084.1 GCA_903850725.1 Candidatus Staskawiczbacteria bacterium | reverse complement strand
ATTATGAAAATCAATCCACATATTTTTAGAGGTTATGATATAAGAGGGGTTGTAGATGAAGATTTAAATTTAGAGATTGTTGAAGCTATTGGTAAAGCTCATGGCACTTTTTTAAAGAGAGCTGGAATTACTAAGGCAGTTGTATCAAGGGATTGCAGAAAAACTAGTCCTGAATATAGCCAAGCTGTAATCAAAGGACTAAATTGGGCGGGAATTGATACTGTAGATATTGGGATGGAACTTGTTGGGACTTTTTATTGGAGTCAATATTTTTTAGATTGTAAGGGTGGAGTTTATGTTTCTGCTTCTCATAATCCAGCTCAATATAATGGTTTTAAATTAGCTGTAGATTTTTCAGAAACAATGGTTTCAGAATCAATACAAAAATTAAGAGAAATGATAGAAAATGATGATTTTGATAAAGGCGAAATTTTTGGAAAAAATGAACAAAAAAGCATAAGGCAGGATTATTTTGCAGATTTATTAAAGAAATTTAGTTTTAGTAAAAAATTTAAAGTTTTGGTTGATACAAATTGTTCTACTGCGGGAGAAATTGTTCCAGAGATATTAAGAAAAATTGGGAGCGAAGTTATTGAAAAGAATTGCAAAATTGATCCATCTTTTCCTTTGGGTACAGCTGACCCAACAGATTACGATTTTATAAAAAGAGTAAGTGAGGAGGTTCTGCAAGAAAAAGCTGATATTGGATTTTGTTATGATACAGATGGGGATAGAATTGGTATTGTGGATGAAAAAGGAAATATTATTTGGAATGATGTATTGGTCGCTATTTTTTCAATGGGTGTTTTGAAAGATTTTCCTGGAGATATTATTATGTATAATACTCTCTGTTCTAAAATTGTTGAAGATACAATATTGCAAAATAAGGGTAGGCCATTTATGTGGAGAACTGGTCATTCTTTTTTAAAAAAGAAAAATCAGGAAGTGGGAGCTGCTTTTATTGGTGAACTATCAGGACATTTTTTCTTTTCAAAGAATTTCTATAACCATGATGATGGTATTTTTTCAACTTTATATCTGTTAAATTATTTAGATAAAACTAATCAAACTTTATCTATGGTTGTAGAATCTTTACCAAAATATATTTCAAGTCCTGAAATAAAATTATTTTGCGCAGATGATAAAAAAGTTGAATTAATAAAAAAATTATCAGTAGTATTAAAAGGAAAATTTCCTGAGGCAGAAGTTATTGATGACCAAAGAGCAGGGGATGGATTACGAGTTAATTTAGATTATGGTATGTTTGTTGCAAGATATTCTCAAAACGGGCCCTATTTAACTATAAAATTTGAAGCGAAAGAAAAGGATAAATATGATTATCTTAAGAAGTATATTAAAGAGTTATTACACAATTATCCGGAAGTAGATTGGGTCTCTCCTATGTGTTTAAATGTAAATGCTTTTGATTAAATAATGCCCATTTTTTCTCTAACTTCTTTCATTGTAGCTTCAGCTATCACGCGAGCGCGTGCTTGGCCTTTTTCTAATATTTCTTTTACATAAGAATCTCTGGTTTCAAATTCTTTTTTCTTTATACGAAATGGTTCTAAATAATTTACCACCACATTTGCTAAAGATTTTTTAAACTCACCATAGCCCTTGTCTTTAAATTCTATTTCAATTTCTTTGATAGATTTTTTAGTCAGCAAACTATAAATTACCAAAAGATTAGAGATGCCTGGTTTTTTGGTGATATTGTAAAGCACATCTTTACCAGAATCAGTTTCTGCTGACATTATTTTCTTGGTAATAACCTCTGGTTCATCAAATAAGAAAATACAACTTTTTGGTTCATCAGATTTTGACATTTTCTTTTTAGGATCTGTTAAGCTCATTAATTTAGCTCCATATTCTGGCATCATTGATTTTGGTTCTGGAAATGTTTCCCCGAATCTTTGATTAAATTTGCGGGCAATTGTGCGGGTAAGTTCTACGTGTTGCTCTTGATCTTTGCCAGTTGGTACAGCCATAGCTTTGTAAAGCATAATATCTGCAGACATTAGTACGGGATAAGTTAAAAGTCCGGCGTTTATGTTATCTTTGTATTTTTTGGATTTGTCTTTGTATTGAGTCATTCTTTCAAGTTCTCCAATTGGGCAAATTGTGTTTAAGAGCCATGCGAGTTCCGTATGCTCTTTTACATCGGACTGTTTAAAAATAATTGCTTTGTCAGGATTAAGCCCAGCTGCTAAATAAGCAATTACTTTTTCTGTAATTGATTTTTGTAAAAGTTTTGTCTCATAAGGGGTGGTTAAGGCATGTAAATCTGCAATAAAAAATACACACTCATTTTCATTTTGCAAATCTATCCACTGTTTAATTGCTCCCAAATAATTCCCCAAATGTATTTGACCTGTTGGCTGTATACCAGAAACTATTCTCATAAGTTTTAAATTTTAAAATTATAATATATTGTATAATCTTACCATTGTTGCGTGGTAGGGTAAACTCTTGACAATAGATTAAATATATCTTATGATTATAGTGTTTCAAAATTGGCACATTTTAGCCTTTTGGAGGAAGCCATGAAAGAGGTAGGTATTCATTTTCGGTTGAAGTTTGATGGGGAAACGAAATTTTTTGCTCTCGCACGTGCAAAAGAGGGCGAAGAAATCGAAGTCGCTAATGGCGATATTCTCGATCTTTATTGTCAAGATTGGCGGGCTAATATGCCCAAGGCTGTGCAGAAAGACATTCCCGATGATGTTGCTAAGCACAATTATTGGGAAGTGAAAGCGATGGTTCGCACTTTCACCGCTGGGCTTCTCTTTCGTACATCGACAATCATCGTCGTGCCCGCCGAAGATCCCTTCAAGATGTGACAGAACGAAAGTGGTTAGAGCCCTGTGGAATATTGGATGTCCACAGGGTTATTTTTTTGCAAAAAAATAGACACCCGATGTCTATTTTTTTTGAGAAACTATACTTCGATTACGACTGGTAAGATCATTGGTCTTCTTTCGGTTTTGGCGAACAGAAAATCGCCGATTTTGTTGCGGATTTCGTCTTTGATATAGCTTGCATTCATTGGTTCTGAAACAAATGTTTGGTTGTTTAAACTAGGCATTTTGTTTATATCTCCATTGATTTGACGAAAGCCATCATTTCCATTGCCCTGAGTTCTCATACTAGATTTTTCTATAATTTCAATTACTTTTTTACGGGTTTGCGCTAGTAAATCTTTGGATTCCCTTAAGTACACAAAGCCTCTAGAAATAATATCAGGAGAGCCTTTTACTTTGCCAGTTGTAGTATCAATTACAGCTACAATCATAAACATTCCATCTTCAGCTAGCATTTGTCTGTCACGCAAAACAACTTCGCCAACATCTCCAACTCCAAGACCATCTACGAAAACATAATTTACTGGGACTTTATCTTTTAGGATTTCAGCCCTTTCAGGGGTGAATTTTATAACAGAACCATTATCTGGTACAAAAACCCTATCTTTTCTAAAATTCATTCCATAAGCAATTTTAGCAGCTTCTTTTAAGAAAAAGTGGTTTCCATAAACAGGAATAAAATAATCAGGCTTAATTTCTCTAAGCATATATTTTATACCTTCAATATTACTGTGCCCTGAAATATGGACATCAATAATATCTGAATGATAAACATTGTCTGATAATCTATAAAGATTATCCTTTACTCTTTGGACTGTTCTTTCATTGCCCGGAATTACAGATGAAGAAAATATAACAGTGTCTTCTTTTTTGATTTTAACAAATCTATGGTTTCCAGCAACAATTCTAGATAAAGCAGCTTTTTCTTCACCTTGAGCGCCCGTACAAACAATAATCAATTTGTTGTCTGGACAAGTATGAGCCTTATCAATTGGGATAATTACATCCTTAGGGATTTTAACATAACCAAGTCGTTGAGCTAATTCCATATTTAATTTCATTGAAAATCCATCTAAAGCAACTTTTCTATTGGTCTTATTTGCAAATTCCATGATTTGTTTTATTCTTTCAATTTGTGAAGAAAAAGTAGCAATAATTGTTCTGCCTGGAGCTTTGGAAATTAACATATAAAGATTGGCAAGCATTTCTTCTTCTGTGACAGATTCTTTAGACACTAAAGCCCCCAAAGACTCAAGCATTAAAATAGTTGGTCTTTTAATTTTTGACAAATGTGAATAATCTATAAACTTTTTACCTTCGGTACTTTTTTCAACAGTCCAATCTCCTGGATGAATTATTGTGGCGACCGGAGTTTCGAGAATTACTCCAACTGCATCCATAACTGAGTGGTCGATTTGAAAAAATGAAAGTGTAAATGCTCCTAAACTTATTTTTTGCTCTAGGCCTTGGATGTAAGTAGTTTTTAATTTTTTAGATGAGTTTTTATCAAAATCTTCAACTCTATGTTTTACCATTTCAAGGGTTAGGGGACGGCCAATAATTTGAGGATTATTTAATTTTTTGAGCAAAATAGGCGCAGCCCCAATGTGGTCTAAATGACCATGTGAAAATACAACTCCTCTAATATTTTTTTCTTTACCTTTAAGATATTCTGTGTTTGGGATTACAAAATCTACTCCAGGCATATCTTCTTCTGGAAATTGCAAGCCCATATCTAAAATGACAATATCTTGACCATATTCAAAAATAGTCATATTTCTACCTACTTCTTCGCACCCACCCAAAGGAATAATTTTCAAAGAATTTTCTCCTTGATAATTATCTTGGTTTGGTTTTCTAATAATTTGTTGTTTTCTGCTCATCCCGTCATGAGCATTGTTAAATTTTACGGGATTTATTTTTTGTTCCATATTTTTTTTATTTATTTAATTTGACTTTTTATATTTAATTTGTTAACTTTATTTTAGTGCTCTTTTCTTCCTTAAAGCAAGAGGTGATTTATGACCTGTGATTACACCGCTCAGGGAAAAGGTAAAAGAGTTACGATTCAATTGCCGGAATGTACTCATGCGATGCATTATGAAGTAGCGGCTTCAATGCTTAGTATGAATATAAGTCGTCCTGTATCTGGAACTGAATTGGGTATGAAGTTTGATTGGACAAGTGTTGATAATAACAATGTCAACACTCAACTAAATCGCATAAAGAAGAATCGACCTGATGCGATTATCACTTTTGCTGAAATAGTGTAATTTGTTTATGCCATCGTGGCAATTGGCAATAGCCCGGAATTCCAACGGGCTTTTTTATTGAAAAACTTTTTTAAGTGCTGGAGGTGGGACTTGAACCCACAAGCCTTTCGGCACACGGCTCTGAACCGTGCATGTTTGCCAGTTTCATCACTCCAGCTAAACACTCTGGCCTTCCCGATTAAATCGGGAATGACACGGCTGAGATTGCTTCGTCGCTTCGCTTCTCGCAATGACGGAATTTGTGATCTGTGAAAATCTGTTTTAAATCTGTGAAAATCTGTTTCTATTTTAACATTTGTTTTTTGAAGGATTCGACCATATCTACTGGAGTGGGATCTATTTTTTGGTTGAGGGCATTATAATAAGAGACCCAGTCTCCCAAAAGCAAAGTTGAAAAAACTTTAAACATCAAAGAGCCATTTTTAATTTCTACAAAATTAGTTTTTATTCCAGTTTTACTAATAAGCTTTGCAGTAAGCGTCATTCTTTTTAAAATTCTTGGGTGATCTGCTTGGTCGCGTAAAATAATTGCAGAAAATAATTTCGATATTTGAGATTTTAATTTGGGATTTTTCATTGTATATCCCACCATTTCATTGTGGTTTAGTTCGGGAAAGGCATTGTAAAATGCTGGGATTTTGGAATTTTCATTAAATTTTATTTTCCAAATGCGCGCAACTGATTTGAAGGTATTTGAGGAATAGACAATAGGCAATTTGTTCTCAATTTTTTTGGCAAGTTTTTTGCCTTCTTTTTCTAATTCCAAATTTACATTTTTTAAATCCTCTATCAAATCTAATATTTCAAAAGAAATGTCTTTTAAAACCCCAGTATTAATTAAAATTTTGGTAACAGCTGAAAAAATATATCCAGTGGCACATCTTGGCTGAACACCACCAGGGATTTTGGCAAAAGGAAGGTTGTTTTGCTTTACTATTTCTTCAAATTTACCTCCCGAAGCTATGGCTATTACTTTTAAATTTTTGTCGACAGCTTCTTTCAAGGAAGACAATCCTTCCTCTGTATTGCCTGAAAAGGAAATGCAGATAATCAAACTTTCTCCATTTACCCACTGTGGTAGGCCATAATCTCTATGTATAAAAATGGGAATATTAGGACTAGTGACAGTATCTAAAATATTTATTGGGAGCGCAGATCCTCCAATTCCACAAATAATAACATTTTTAAAATCTCCTAATATTTTTATATTTTCAGCCAAATCCAGGCCAACTTTTAGTTGATTAGGAAAATCAATTATAACTTGTCGCATATTTTGTTTGTCTATTATTGTCATATTTTTAAATGTTAATTATTACCAAATTCTTTTTGTTTTGATATACCAATTTGAAACATCTGCAAATCTTTTTGCAGGATCTATTATTTTGTCAGCCTGCAAACCTTGCACTTTATCTAGTGCCCAGTAAATGTAATTTTGGCTATATAGAAATATAGCTGGGGCATCTTTAATTATTATGTTTTGTAATTTTTCTAAGCTCTTTTGTTTTTTGGATAAATCTAAATTTTCTCTGGCATCTTTTATCAAAGCATCGGCATCTTTATTTTGGTATTCTGAAAGATTAAGTCCTGGGTCATAAATTTGTGAAGAATGCCAGAAAGGATAAAGGTCAAGTAAAGATCCCAGAGCTTGGCCATAAAGTAGAGCATCATAATTCCTCTCTTTGATGATTAGCTTTAAATCAGAAATTTCTACTGCATTGATATCGACGGTAAAGCCAATTTTTTGCCATTGCTCTTTTAATATATTGGCAGTTTGAAGTAACTGTGGTTGATTGATGGTTGTTAATGTTATTTTCAAAAATTGAGTTGTGTCAGGGCTTGTTATGCAAAGTTCATTTAATTTTGTTCTTGTAGCTTTGCCGACTTCTCCTGTTGGTTTTTCTTGTGGTAAATATTTTGCTTGGAAATTAGTAACTGCATTTTCTGTTGCTGTGCCATAAGTCCCATTTGTTTCATTGGCTAAATCATTTGAAAAACCCAGTTTTGCTAAGCACTTTTGCAGTTCTGTGACTTCAGTTCCTTTTGATTTGCTTGAAAGATAATTTTTGAATTGGAATGCAGGAGTTTTTTTTATTTGCTTTGATCTTTGCCCGCTCTCTATTTCTTTAAACCCAGATTTATCTAACAAATCTTTAGCAGTATCTAAATCGAGGTCATATTTTTCTGTTGGCTCCACAAGTCCAAAAAAATCTGGTAAAATAGGGGAGTTTGTTTCGGTAATTATACTTTTGGTTGTGTCTGTTATTGATTTTATTATGGCTTGTTTGTCAGTTGATATTATTAATGATTGCCTTAAATTATCATCTGAAAGAATTCTTTGTTTTTGCAAATTAAAAAATACAGCAAAATATCTTGGTAAGGTAAATGAATATGCAGAAAACTTTTCTGTTTTTGACCAGTTTTGAGTAATTTCTTTTTCTGCTTCTGCTTGATTGTTGTCTAAAGATGCCAATGAAAACCCATTGATTGTCCTTTGATTGGCAGATTTTATAAGGCTTTCTTTATTATCAAAAAATTGAAAAGAAAATTCAGATATAAATGGAATTTGATTGTAATATTTACGATTTGAGATAAGATTTATTTTTTGGATAATCCCTGTATTTGATTGTTCTATACTACTAAATTTATATGGACCAGATCCAACTGGTTTTAAATTGTAAGCAGAAAGAGTAAAATTTTCTGGCAGGATATTTTTCCAAATATGCTCGGGAATTATTTTTACTGTGCAATTTTCTAAGAATGGATTATAGGAATTTTTTAGTTTAAATGTTATAGATGTATCAGAATTATTTGAAACATCAACATCAATCCAGTTTACTCTTTGCGGGCTTTTATAATCAGAATTTTGAATTGTTTTTATGGTAAAAACAATATCATCGGTTGTAAGTTTTTCTCCATCATGCCAATAGATATTATTTTTTATAATAAAATCATATGTTTTGCCATCTTCTGAAATTTTATAGCTTTCAGCTAGGTCGTTAATTAATTGACTATTTTTGTTATAAGTCATAAGACCAGAAAATATGATGCTATTTATAGTCCTGTCAACATCAGTTACTTCTCCGTAAATAGGATTTAAAAATCTTGGCTGGCCAACAATGCCTTCAACAAAATTTCCGCCAATAGCAGGAATTTCCTTTGTATTTTTATAATAAAAATTGATGCAAATAACTATTAATGAAATTATTGATAAAATACAAAAAGACAAAAGAAATAGCTTTTCTTTTTTGCTTAGAACTTTTCCTATTTGCTTAAACTGCGAAAATTTTGGAAATTTTACCATTTACTATTTTGTTTTTACAAAAACAAATTAACTATGCCTAGTATTAAAAATAATGCCCCTACAGCAATAGTAATATAGTGAAGATTTTTTTGGATTCCTCTCCTCGAAGAATAAAATTCTCCACCTCCGCCAAAAGCAGATCCTAGTGCAGTTCCTCTTTGCTGAATAGCTATTAAGACAATTAAAATTATAGATATTGCAATTTGTGTATAAAATAAAATTTGATTCATATATTTCTTATATTTACTTTTTTAATATTTAGTCTTCTCTATTACCTAATATTTTTAATAACAATAAATTAATTACCCATACAATTAAGCTTGTCTCCAACAAGGGGAGCCATAATGGGATTGTAATTTCTTTAAACATTATATCTAAGAACCAAACTATTGTCATATTTACTACTACGCCAAATATGCCCAAAGTTATTACTCTCAGTGGTAGGGTTATGCCATTTAGAATTGGTTTTACAAAATAATTGAGCAAGCCCAAAATTATTCCCAAAACTAAAAAAATATGCCACTGGGTGGTTAACAAAAACCCAAAAAAGCTTGAGTCGGCAAAAATTTTTAGGACAACTGATGGCACATATAAAACTGCCACCCATAGCCCCAAAAACCCAGCCACTATGTTTGATAAGAGTTTCTTCATTAGATTGTATTATGATAGCAGATTTTAATATAAATTACCAGCTTTTTGGATATTTAATAATTATTAAGTAGATTTTGTTTGCGGAGTTTTTTGTGGTATGTGACGGCAAAACGATGAGCCTCGTCATCAAGATTTTTTACTAAGTTGTAAATTTCTTGCGGTAAATCTTTTAAGGGGATTGGGTTTTCTTTATTTTCTATAAATAATTCTTGACGGCCTTTGGCAATAGACAATATTTTAATATTTGAGTTTTGAGGTTTGGAATTTATAGCAATATTAAGTTGTGCTTTGCCACCATCAATTAAAATTACTTCTGGGTATGGCCACTCTATGTGAACAAATCTTCTTTGCAAAACTTCTCTTAGCATTGCAATGTCATTGGGCTTGTTTTCCATTTTTATGCGGAATTTTTTGTATTGGTTTTTGTCTGGCTTACCATTTGTAAAAACAATCATTGAGGCTGTGGCAAATTTACCTTGAATATTGGAAACATCATAGCATTCAACTTTTGTGATTGGTTTTTTAAGGTCTAAAATTTGCTGTAAAGTTTTTTCTGTATTTTCCCATATGCTATAATTTAGCGGTCGTTGAATTGTGGTATATTGGTTATTTTGAATTTTGTGGCTGATTATTTTTTCCAAAGCAAAAATTTGGTCCCGGGCTTTGCTTGCTCTCTCAAAGTTTTGCTCCAGTGAAGCTAATTTCATTTCTTTTTTTAATGAATTTAAAACTTTAAAAGATTTTCCCTCTAAAACAAGAATTAATTTTTTAATATTTTTTTTGTAATCAAGCCAGCGGGCTTGCCCTGAGCCGTGTCGAAGGGCTCCGTCGTCATAGGGGCCTGGACATAAGTCTAAATGGCAATAAGTGCATTTTAGTTTTGAGTGTTTGCTGGTTGTATAATAAGGAAACACTTTCCTTAAAAATCTTATAGTCTTTTTTAAAGCATTGCCGTCCACAAAAGGCCCAATGGCCTTTCCTTCTGGTTGGTGGGTGATAAATAAATACGGGATTTTTTCTTTAGCTTGCCCTGAGCTTAGTCGAAGGGTTTGCGCAATAGCAACAAAAAAATAGTTTTTATCATCACGCCAAACTTGGTTAAACTTTGGTTGATTTTGTTTAATTAAACTAGCTTCTAAAATTAAAGCTTGTATTTCACTGCCTGTTTCAATAAATCCAATCTTTTCAATTTGGTTTATATATGCATTATCTTTGTAAGTGGGGGATGAAAAGTGATTTTTAACCCGGTTTTTGATATTTATAGCTTTGCCAATGTAAATAGGTTGTAGCTTGTAGGAATTAGCTTGTAGGCTACTATTATAAAACGCATAAACACCTGCTGTTGTTGGCAGGTTATTTATATTTTTGACACTTATAATCTTAAATTTATCCATAATTCAATTTAGCCTTAAAATGGCGTTTTTGCAAGTGCAAAATAGCTTACAATAGATTGATTTGGGGGCAGAATTAGTTTAATATTAATAAATACTTGATTAATACATTTATGATAAGTTTTATTTTTGGTTTAGTGCTACTTATAATTCCATTTTTGGCTGTGGCTTCATTCAAAGACAAGAAGGTTGGGTTTGTTTTTGTTTTATTTTTTAGCATTGTGCTCCATGTTGCCTTGGCAATTCTAACTCAATCAGTGGGTATTTTTTATTATGGTGTAATAATCGGGATTACTCTTGTTGCAGATTTAATTTTATTATTTTTTGTTTTTAAAAGTCATAGCCTACAACCTACTAGCTACAAGCTACAACCTAACAAAATAGATTGGGCATTGATGTTTGTGATTATAGTTGGGTTTTTGACTTTGTTGCAAGTTCATTATAATTATACAGGTAAAATAAATTTAGCTACAGATAGGCAAGTTTCGTATCATGAAGTCAGAAATATGCAATATGTTTATCCATATTTTTCAGATGAATGGTATTCTGTGGCATTAATTACAAGCTCAATTAATAATCATGCTTTGCCTATAGCAAATCCATATGACAATAGCTTTTTTCCAAATTTGGAATTATTTTTCCATTCATTTTTAGCAGAAATAATTTTAATTTTAAATTTAAATCCATTAACGCAATATACTTTATTATCGATATTTTTTAATTTATTAATAATAGTTTTAGTTTATTTGCTGCTGAGAATAAATAATTTATCTAAAAATATTTGTGCAATTTCTGCTTTGTCTGTGCTATATATTACTTGCGGTGCAAATATGCCAGGACTTTGGAATTTAATTCCTTTCAATATGGGGATAATTTTGTGTTTGATAATGTATATTTTTGTTTCTATAAAAAATTCAAAAATGGTTATAGTATCTTCTGTCTTGGGATCTTTATTTTATCCGCCATTGTTTATTTTTTATTTTTTAGGGCTAGTTTCTGCTTTTTTTGAAAAATATAAACATTTGTTTGTGCAGGTAAGCAAAAAAGAGATTTTGTTAAAAGTTCTTGGATGTTTTGTATTGATTATATTTGTAATTGCTCCAGCTATTTATTTAATTTTATTAGCTTCTCCTTTTTCTGGAGTAATAAATTATGGTATTTCAAGAATATTTTTTGTTTCATTTACAGCACCTTACGTGCCAGAATATTTAATTTACAATATTATTTTATCACCTGTAATTTTACTTGCTATATTTGGAATAAGTTATATTTTTAAAAATAAAAAATGGTTACTTTTTCAGTTTTTATTGGGAGGCATGATGTGGTCTAGATACTCTCAAACATTAAGTAGGTTTATGATAGAGTATGAGAGAATTGTTATTTTAACTGCAATAATTATTTCCATAATTACTGGGTTTGCTTTATTTGAGATTAAGAAATATTTAATATTTAAAAAAATAAATCCTAAATATATAAAATTTACTGAAATTTTTATTTTAGTTTTGTTTTTAGTATTTATTCCGTTATACACTCAAAGGGAGAGTTGGAGAAATCTTGTTTTGATAGAACCTCAAAGTAAGCTTTTGGGTTTTCCAAAAGCTCCGGCAAATAATTATTTAACACAAGAAGATTTAAAAATTTTTAAAAATATAGAAAATGCAAAGTTTTTGAGTATTCCATGGAAAGGCACAGTGATTGGAACTGCTACAAACAATTATCCGGTTGTTACCAAAGAAGGTACTATTTCTATGGGTAAAGAAGATTTGATAAATATTTTCTTTGATGAAGATTGTGTTGGCAAGAAAAATATTGCTGAAAGCTTAAAAATAGATTATGTTTACTTATATGACTTTACTTGTCCTGGTTTTGAAAAGATAGATCAAAGCAAAGAAGGATTAATTTTGTATAAAATACTTTATTAATAGTAATTATGAGTTTGCAAAAATATACTAGAAAGATTAGAAGAATACTTGGCTTGAGCTTAGTTTTAGCTAAAGCTGAGTTTAAATTGCGAAATGAAGGCAGTTATCTGGGTATTTTGTGGTATTTGTTAAATCCAATTTTAACTTTTGGTTTATTGCTTTTGATTTTTAATGATAGGCTGGGAGGCGATATAAAATATTACCCGCTTTATTTGATGCTTGGAATTATAATGTTTAATTTTTTTCAGTCAACTACTATTGAATCTACCAAATCTATAATCAACGAGCATCACTATTTGATAAAATCAATGGATTTTCCAAGAGAAGCACTTATTTTATCAATTGTATTTAAAAATTTATTTTCGCATTTTTTTGAGATAATATTATTTTTTGTATTAATATTATTTTTCAAAATTAATTTGTTTTATGGATTGTATTATTTGCCGATATTAGTTTTGTTTTCAATATTTGTTTACGGTTTTTCTTTATTACTTTCTTCTTTATCTGTATATTTTGTTGATTTAGATAATATCTGGAACTTTGCGGTGAGGATTGTTTGGTTTGGCACGCCTATATTTTATACAATAGCAGGTCAAAATAAATTGCTTGTTTTAAATTTTTTTAATCCGCTTTATTATTTTATAACCATTGCTAGAGATTTGTTAATTTATAATAAAATGCCAGAACTGTGGTTTATTTTTATTATATTGGGCATTAGTTTGTTTATTTTATATTTGGGGGTAATTGTGTTTAAAAAACTAAAGGTAAAATTTGCGGAATTAGTTTAAAAATGTTTTTTATATATGGAAAGAATAATTATAGAAAATCTAAATAAAGAATTTAAAATCGGTCTTCGCATACAGAGATCTGCTCTTTCTAGGTTGGCTTCATTTTTAAATGGGAGGGAATCAAAGAAAATAATAAAAGTTATTGACAATGTTTCTTTGAGGATTGTTTCTGGTGAAATGGTAGGAATAATAGGGACAAATGGGAGTGGCAAATCAACACTGCTTAGAATAATTGCTGGGATTTATAAGCAGGATTCTGGCAAGGTTTCGGTGAAAGGAAATGTTATTTCTTTGATTAATCTTTATGTGGGCTTGAAAGAAAGGCTGACAATGAAAGAAAATATTTTTTTAGTTGGTTCTTTGTTCGGATTAGAGCAAAAGGAAATCAAAGAGAAATTCGATGTGATAGTTAAATTTTCAGGATTAGGTGAATTTGTAAATACAAAACTATATCAATTTTCTGAGGGTATGAAGCAAAGATTATCTTTCTCTGTTGCAATAAATGCTAACCCTGATGTTTTATTATTGGATGAGGTTTTTGAGATTGGAGATGAAGATTTTAAGGAAAAAAGTGTAAAGAAAATAAAAGAGATGATAAGTGCCGGAGCTTGTGTAGTTTTGGTAAGTCACGACCTTGAGGTATTAAAAAAGCATTGCAGTAGGGTTATGTGGATTGAGAAAGGAAAAATAAAAGAAACTGGAGATTCTAAGGAAATTATTGAAAAATACCAAAAAAATAAGGCTTAAGTTTTATCTTGATATTAATAGACCAATTCGCCAAGATGCTTCAGATATAATTAAAAAAAATACTCGGCTAAATGGTTTTTTGGTAAATTGAAAAATAGCCCAGAAAGGGAAAAGTAAAAAGTTTATCAATGAAAGAGACTCAAACATAGGCTCTTTTTTTTGGTTTATTGTTTTTTCTTTGTAAAGTTTAAATATTTTTTTGGTCCAGATTGCTCTATCAATATTTAATTTGATAACTTGTATTAATGATGTTTTGTGTCTGTGTCCAACTTTAATTTCCGGATTAAAGAATATTCTGCTTTTGTCTTTAATCCTTAAATACAATTCAAAATCTTCAAAGCTAACCAAGTCTTCGTTAAACATGAATTCTTTCATTAGTATTGCGTCTATGGCGAAGTTTTTGGTATCAATATGTTTAATATAATTTCCGATTTTTTTTCTGTTTACAAAATCCCAATTTGATTTCTGAATATTCCTTGTCCAATAATTGTTTATTAAATCGTATTCAAAACCTAAAGATATTTTTTCTTGGCCACTAATTATGGGTTTTGTTATTTTACAAAGCCAATTTTGGGGAACTATGCAGTCTGAATCTGTCATTGCTATAATTTGTCCACAAGAAGCATTTATCCCTGCATTTCTTGCAGAGCCCCTTCCCTTTTTCTTTTCAAAAATATATTTAAGGTTGTTAAATTTTCCTACAAACTCTTGTGCGATTTTTTTGGTGCTGTCTGTTGAATTATTATCTACTAAAATCACTTCATAGTTTTGGAAATTTTGGGTAAGGACAGACAGGAGGCATTTTTCAAGTGTTTTTTCTCCATTGTAAACTGGTATAACAACAGAAATTTTATAATCTTTCATATTTTTTTATTTCGTTTTTTATTTTTTCTATAAAGTTTCTAACTGCAAATTTTTTAGCTTGAATTTGGCAGTTATAAATATATTCGGTGGGATTTTCTTTTATTTGTTCGTTGATTATTTTTATGTAATTTATTATTTTTTCTTCGTTTATGTTATTAACCAAAAAGCCCGTTTTCTCATCTATTATTGTTTCTTTGTATCCACCTTCGTTAGGAGCTATTACTAGCTTGCCAGAAGCCATAGCTTCTACTACATTCATACCAAAATCTTCATCTTGCGAGGTGGTTACAAATCCTTTGCAGTTTGCATAAAGATTTATTAGTTCTTCACTTGAAACCCAGCTCTTGATTTCAACATTTTGGGGTTTAATTTCTTGGCAGTATTTGGCATATTCTAAAAAATGGCGGGATTGTTCATAAGATCCTACAATAACTAACTTTTCATTTGGTAAGTTCTTGAATGCTTTTAGTTGTAAATCAATTTTTTTATGTTTCACTAATCTATTTACAGAAAGCCAATAATCACCAAATTTTTCAAATTTAAATTTTCCTGTTTCTATCGGCGGATTTATTATAAAAGCTTCTTTATTCAAATATTTTTTGATTCTTTTTTTTGTGTTTTCTGAATTGCATATTAAAATATTAACTTTGTCGACATATTTTATGTTTAAATAGCGATTTAAAAAAACCCAGACATCAAAAACCCATCTTAAAAACCATGGTACTGTATTTTGCCTGGTGTATTTGTATAAGTCCCAAATTTCACGAATAGGGGAATGAACATACCAAAGACTAGGGTGGTTTTTTACTGCTCCTGAAACTGCCCAATCGCCATCAATTATATAAAAATCATATTTATTTTTCAAATTTAAAAAGTGGAATTTTAAGAGCACTATTTGCTGACGAAAGGGAGCGTTTTTAGGTATTTTGCCAATTGAAAAAATTCTGGGCAAAACATCTGCAAACCCCATTTTTTCTATTTTTCCCTTGTCAATATTTGTGGTATAAACATCTGCATTTAATTCTCTAGCTAAAATTAAACCAACTTTTTCTGCGCCACCAATATTGTCTAAAGCTGTGTGAAAAATCGCGATTTTCATTTTGAATTTTGTTTATTAATTAAATTTTGAAATTTATTTTTAAAGTTTTTTAAGGAATCGTTTTTTGATAATACTTTATTT
>CAINMG010000083.1 GCA_903850725.1 Candidatus Staskawiczbacteria bacterium | reverse complement strand
TATATGAAAACAGAAGTAAAAAAGTTGCCAAAGAGTCAAATGGAAATAACCTTTGAATTAACAGCTGATGAATTTAAAGAGCATACAGAACATGCTTTGGAGCATTTAAAAGCTCATGTTAAGGTTGATGGTTTTCGCCAAGGAAATGTGCCTTTAAAAATTGTTGAAGAAAAAGTTGGACCAGAGAATTTACTTATGGAAGCGGGCGACCACGCAGTAAAACATGTTTATTATGATTATATTGCAGAACAAAAGTTGGAGCCAATTGGGGAGCCTGAAGTTTCTATTGTAAAAATCGCCAAGGGTAGTGAATTAATATTTAAAGCCATAATTACAGTTTTGCCAGATGTTACCTTACCTGATTACAAAGAAATTGTAAGCAAAATGAAGGGCAAAGAAATTTCTGTTGATGAAAAAGAAATCCAAGAGGCCATAAGTTATTTGCAAAAAACTAGGGCCAAGTTTTCGCAACAAGATAAAACTGCTGAGTTAAATAATTTTGTGGATATAGAATACCAAGCCCCAGAAATTAATGAAGGTAAAGTTATCAAAGATAGATTTACTTTGGGTGAGGGTGGTATGATAAAAAGTTTTGAAGAAAACGTAGTAGGTATGAAAGCAGGAGAAGAAAAAGAATTTCCAGTTGATTTTCCCGAGAATGCTACTCGCAAAGATTTGGCTGGCAAGAAAATTGTTTTCAAGGCAAAAATGATTTCTGTGCAAAAAATGGAACTTCCAGAAATTAATGATGAATTTGCCAAAACTCTTGGTGCTTTTGATACGCTTGTAGCTTTAAAAGAAAGTGTAAAAGGCGGAATTACAACTGAAAAAACCGAAGAAGAAAAGCAAAGGAAAAGAGGAGAAATTTTGGAGAAAATTGCAGAAAAAACAAAAGTAGAATTACCAGAAAAATTAGTTGAATATGAAAAGGAAAGATTGTTTGAAGATTTAAAAAATAATATTGCTTCAAATTTTAAAATAAGCTTTGAAGAATATATGGCTTCTGTAAAGAAAACAGAACAAGAGATTAAAGATACATTTAAATTGCAAGCAGAAAAAAGACTAAAAAGCTTTTTGGTTTTAAAAGAAATTGGTAAAGTAGAAAGTATTAAAGTTGATGAAAAAGAGTTGGAAGAAGAAACAAAAAAAGCTATGGCAATGTATAACAAAGAGCAGTTGGCCAAGATTGACACAGAGCAGTTAAAAGAGTATACTGAAGGTGTAGTTTTCAACGAAAAAGTTTTCCAAATTTTGGAAAATTTCTCAAAATAATTATGGTTCCATTAGATATTACAATTACACAAGGAAAAAATATCCATAAAAAAATGGTGGAATTTGATGTAGACCAACTTGAAAGATTGGCCGCTGCTTTGGGTATGTTTAACCCTGATTTTTTAAAAAGCATGGCAAAATCTGAAAAAGACTATAAAGAGGGTCGATTTACAGAATTTAAATCCTTAAAGGATTTGAGAAAATAATTTTTATGAGAATTTTATTATCAGATGGGTTTAAAGAAAATTTTTCTTGTTTGGAAAAACAAATTCAAAAGCGAGCAGACAAACAAATTTTAATTTTTAAAGATAATCCTTTTTATCCATCTCTGAATACGGAAAAATTGTCTCCAAAATGGAAAGAAATATGGAGTTTCAGAATAGATAAAAGTTATAGAATTGTTTTTAGATTTTTAGATAAAGATAAAGTTTTATTTCTAAACGCAGGTCCGCACGATTGGATTTACAAAATCAAATTTTAGAAAAATCAAAAGACTGGCAGGAATGCCAGTCTTTGTTTGCTGTGGAGAATTTCTATTGACTTTTGGCGTCTGGGGGGGGGGTATTATGAGATTAGATTTGAAATTGTCTAAAGGTCGGAAAAAATCAAAATAAAAATATTTTAAAATATAAAAATATGGAAAGAGAACCACGAAAAGAAGAAGTAAAAAAAATTATTATAGAACTTCATCAAATAAACGCTGAAAATGGGAAAGATGTATATGCTGTTGTCGATAAAAATGGTGAGGCCTCAGCTACTGGTGAAGAGGGTGATTATGCTAAATTTGAAAGTACAGAAGCTGCTGAAAAAGAAGCAGAGAAATGGAGAAAAGAGGGTTGGGAAACAATTGTAAAAGAACCAAAGTACTAATCACAAATAAACAGAACAGTCCGTGAGAACGGACTGTTCTGTTGCAAAAATTTAATACAAAAAAATTTGACTTTAAAAGCGTAAAAGAGTATACTAAAAGTAAATTAATTTAAAAATAATTAACAATTTATGCCAATAGTACCAACTATTGTAGAAAGAAATCAGCGCGGTGAGCGCGCATACGATATATTTTCAAGGCTTTTAGAAGAGCGTATAATTTTTTTGGCTGGTCCTGTGACAGATATGAATGCAAATGTGGTAATAGCGCAAATGCTTTATTTAGCTTCAAAGGATTCCAAAAAAGATATTAAGCTCTACATCAACAGCCCTGGTGGTTCAGTTACAGCGGGTTTAGCAATTTATGATACAATGCAGTTTTTAAAGTGCCCAGTTTCAACTATTTGTATTGGACTTACAGCTTCTATGGCAGCAGTTATTTTGTCAGCAGGAACAAAGGGCAAGAGATTTGCCTTGCCTAATGCTGAAATTTTACTTCATCAAGTAGCTGGAGGAGCTCAAGGACAAGCAGCAGATATTGAGATAACAGCAAGACAAATCATAAAAATAAAAGAAAAGCTAAACCAGATTTTAGTGAAACACACGGGGCAAAAATTTGATAAGGTGGTTACAGATACTGACCGTGACTTTTATTTGACATCAGAGGAAGCAAAAGAATATGGATTGATTGATGAGGTGATAGGAGCCAAATAACCTTGAATTTAAAATTTTAAATTTATAATTTGAAATTATCGTAAATGCTCACCCGCGCAAGCGAGTTTTTTTATTATTAAAATTAAAAGTAAATTTATGAATCAAGAAATAATTTATCTAATTGTGGGGGTGGTGGCGATAATGTTGGGAGTAGTTATTGGTTATTATATAAGGCAGTCAATTGCCAAAAGAAGGGCAGGAACATTGGAAGCAAAACTTGAGAAAAGAGTAGCTCAAGTAAAGGAGGATACTGCTTTAATGGTAAAAAAAGCAGAACAAAAATCTGCAGAGATTGCTGAAAAGTCAGAAAAAGAAGTTGACCAAAGAAGAAAAGAGTTTTTAAGATCTCAAGAACTTTTACTTTCAAGAGAAAAATTGTTGGAAGACAAAATCTCTAACTTTGAGTCAAAAGAAAATGAGCTTAAAGATAAAGTTGAAAAAGTAAGAGCTATTAAAGAAAGTTTAGATGCTTTAAGAAAAGAAGCAGAAATAAAATTGGAAAAAGTTGCTAATCTTTCAAGAGATGATGCAAAAAAAGAATTATTAGCTTTAGTAGAAATTGAAGCAGAAAAAGAAATTATAGAAAAAATGAAGAAAATGGAGGAAAGAGGTAAAGAGAGATTGGATAAAAGAGCTCAAGAAATTGTGGCTTTAGCTATTCAAAAATGTGCAGTTAATCATACGCAAGAATTGTCCACCACAACATTTATGTTGGCTTCAGAAGATTTGAAAGGTAGAATCATTGGTAAAGAAGGTAGAAACATCAAAACTTTTGAGAAAATAACAGGAGTAGAATTGATTGTGGATGAAACTCCAGATTCAATTGTGATTTCTTGTTTTAATCCTATAAGAAGACAAATTGCTAAATTGGCTTTAGACAAATTAGTCCAAGATGGTAGAATCCAACCAGCTAAAATTGAAGAAAAAGTTGAAGAAGCAAAAGCTGAAATTTCAGCTAAAATAAAAGAAGCTGGAGAAAAAGCAGTTTATGATACAGGAATAATTGGAATGCATGATAAATTAATTCAAATTTTAGGTAGACTTTATTACAGAACATCTTATGGTCAGAATGTTTTGCTTCACTCAATTGAAATGGCATTTTTAGCAGAAACCATTGCCGAAGAATTGGGAGCTAATAGTGTTATTGCCAAGCGTGCTGCTCTTTTGCATGATATTGGAAAAGCTATAGACCAACAAATGCAAGGTTCTCACATTGAAATTGGAATTAAGATTTTGGAAAAATTTGGTGAATCGCAAGAAATAATTAATGCTATGAGAGCTCACCACGACGATTACCCAGCAGACACTTTGGAAGCTGTAATTGTTAAAGTGGCTGATGCAATTTCTGGAGCAAGGCCTGGAGCAAGAAAAGATACAATAGAAAATTATTTGCAAAGATTAAAAAATCTTGAAGATATTGCCAATAGATTTGAAGGGGTAGATAGAACTTATGCAATTCAAGCTGGGCGTGAAATAAGGGTATTTATTAAAGCAGAAAAAGTAGATGATTTGGGAGCTCAAAAAATGGCTCGTCAAATTGCAGAAAACATTGAAGAAGAATTAAAATATCCTGGAGAAATAAAAGTCACAGTAATTCGCGAAACCCGCGTCGTAGAATTCGCCAGGTAATTTGTGCAATAAAAAAGCTGGGATTAGACCCCAGCTTTTTGCTTGTTGTGAATAAGTTACTCTTGCTAAAACCTATCAGAGAGTGGTATTATGAGATAATAATATTAAAAGTTTTTAAAGATATGTTTGATTATAAAAAAATAAAAATAAACATTGAGTTTTTCTGTATTTTATTTTTATGTATGCAAATTTTATTGCCAAGTTTTGTAAATGCTTTTTATTGGAATAATCAATCTGCAGATGTTGTAATAGGGCAACAAGATTTTGTTTCAAGCTCTGCAAATCAAGGAGGCTTGGCTGGGGCTAATACTATAGCTAATACGCAGGATGTCTATACTGATGGTACAAAATTATTTATTCTTGAGGATTCAAATAATCGTGCTCTTATTTATAATTCTATACCAACCTCAAATAACGCATCTGCAAATGTTGTTGTCGGACAGCCTAATTTTACTTCAACTGGACAAAATTATGGTAGGGGGTGGCAAAATGCACAAGCAAATGGATTTGCTTATGACTATAGTATCTATCAGGCTGGTGGAAAGCTATTTATTTCTGAGGGGGGAAATCATAGAATATTGATATTTAATTCTGTCCCAACGTCTGATGGTGCCTCAGCTAATGTGGTAATTGGACAAACAAATTTTACCTCTGTGTATGCCAATCAAGGGGGAAGCGTAAATGCAAATACACTTAATGGCCCATATCAAATGTATTCAGATGGAACAAAATTATTTGTTGCTGATCCAAGGAATAATCGTGTTCTTATTTATAATTCTATACCAACCTCAAATAACGCATCTGCGGATGTTGTAATTGGGCAAGTAGATTTTACACATAATGCATCGGGCACTACGGCAAGCACGCTTAATTTTCCTACAGGAGTATATTCAGATGGAACAAAGTTATTTATTTCTGATCTTGGTAATCATCGTGTGCTTGTTTATAATTCTATTCCAACATCCAATGGCGCCTCAGCCGATGTAGTAATAGGACAGACAAATTTTACTTCTGGGGTTGCTAACCAAGGAGGAAGTGTGAGTGCAAATACATTAAAAGATCCTATTTTTGTACATTCAAGAGGTACAAAGCTTTTTATTGGTGATTCTTCTAACAATCGTGTTCTTATTTATAATTCTATTCCAACATCCAATGGTGCCTCAGCCGATGTAGTAATAGGTCAGGCAAATTTTACTTCTGGGGTTGCTAACCAAGGAGGTAGTGTTGGCGCAAATACATTAAGTACGCCCACTGGTATTACATCTGACAATGAAAGACTGATTATTGCAGATTATTCTAATAGTCGTGTACTTATTTATTATTTAAAACCCTCTGCACCTATTATTGGAACTCCGCAGGCTCTCTCTTCTACCTCAATTCGTTGGAATTTTACAGATAATGACACCATAGAAACAGGATTCAAGCTTTATGACAATTTAAACAACATAATTTCCACCCAAGCTGTAGCTGATCTCTCATACATTGACGAAACAGGTCTTACTCCTAATACTCAATATATTGGTAGATATATAAAATCATACAATAGTAGCGGAGAAAGCATAGCATCACAAACCGCATCAATATACACTCTCCCAGAAACTCCCACAGGTCTCACAGCTACCACAAATTCCAATAACGCTATAACTCTCACTACAAATAGATTTACCAACGACACTGTAGGCTCTTCAGGTTATTATTTTGAAAGTTCAAGCGGTAACAACTCAGGCTGGACGCAAGCAAACACCTGGCAAGACACAGCTTTAGCTTGCGGAATAACTTACTCTTACACAGTTAAACACAGAAACGCAGAATCAACACAAACAAGCACAATCTCAACCATTCAAGCCACAAGCACTTGTGCAGGAGGCAATGCAATGCAGTTACTTAGATTGCAATCTCAGTCACAACAAAACAATAATCAAACACAAAAGCAAATACTTATTGCTCAAATCAAATCTCAAATAGCAGATTTGATAAAGCAACTTATTTTGCTTTTGCAGGAGCAGATAAGAAATAAATAAAATTATTCGTAGCGCATGGCTTCGACTGGGTCAAGGCGTGAAGCAGAGCGGGCGGGAAGTACTCCAAAACCTATTCCAATTGTGGCTGATACTCCTACACCAAGTAAAATTGAATAAAGTGGTACAACAAAAACCCAATCTAAACCACTAGCCGTGGCAATTAAAGAAATAATCCAACCACCAAAAGCTCCAAGTAAAATACCTAAAATCCCACCAATAATTGTAACTATAACTGATTCAACTAAAAACTCTATTAAGATATCTTTGTTCTTTGCGCCCAAGGCTTTTTTTAAACCAATCTCAGAAGTTCTTTCTGTAACAACAACATACATAATATTCATAATTCCTACTCCTCCTACCACTAAAGAAATACTAGCTATGCAAATTAACAAAACAGTAATCCCATTAAAAATAGTGTTGAAGGTGTCTAATACTTGCGCTTGAGTTGTAACTGTAAAATCATCTTTATTAGGATCAGTAATATTGTGGCTTTGGCGCATTGTTTGCTTGATTTCTTCTGCAGTAGAATCTCCTAAATCAGTATTTTTTATTTGTACCACCCCAACAGTTATATAATCAATTCCTAGCATTTTTTTCTGCGCTGTTCTAAGTGGCATATACAAACTATCATCAGCTGAAGGCCCTCCAGCCGCTCCTTGAGGTTTATAGACTCCAATTACTTGAAAGTTTAGATTGCCTATTCTTATAAATTTATTTATAGGGTCATCTTGAACAAATAAGTTATCTGCTAGACTACTACCTAAAATAACCACTTGTCCTGCAGAAAGTTCTTCTTCTTTGGTATAAAATCTACCGCTTCTTAATTCATGTTTGTCTATGTCAAACCTTTCTACGCTTGCTCCATAATAAATAACGCTTTTCTCATTGCCCCTGTAACTTGCAACTCCAAGACCAACAGCCATTCCATAAGCATTTTCTACATTTTGAAGTCTTTTGATGTTTTCTAAATCTTTGATTTTAAAAGAAGTGATTGCAATTGTTGATCCAGCTCGGCTGGCATCGGCACCTTGTGCTGAATTACTATTTAAATTTTTTGTTGTTGGGGGAACTCGAGTTTCAACAAATAATGTGTTGGATCCCCATGAAGCAATTTGAGCATCTATAAAACCACGAAAACCAGCGCCTGCTGATAAAACTAAAATCACAGTAGCTATACCAATTACAATTCCTAGGGTTGTTAAAACAGTCCTTACAGGATTGGCTTTTAAAACTTTAATTGATTGATTTAGTGCTTTAAACATAAATACGAAGTTGAAAGTTATAAAGTTGTAAAGTTATAAAGTCGACTTTCTTTAAATAGTTTTGATGAAGCCAGATATTAGACGACTAATTTCACAGCAACGGTTATAAAGATCGTTAAATTGATTTTGATTTATGTAATTTAATTTCAAGGCAACATATAACATTGATCTTACCTCGCCAGACGATCCTTTTGCAATGTATAAAAAATTTAAAAGTTCTTTATTGGTTCGCCTTTCAAACCCCTCGGCAATGTTATTGGAGATACTAACCGTTGCTCTTTGAATTTGATCCTTAAAACCATAGTCTTTATTGTTTCTAAAAATTTCATAAACTATCACTGAAAGTTCTGTGCCCTTTTGCCAAGAAATAATATCTTCAAATTTTTCTATTATCATAAGTTTACAAAGTTTATAAAGTTATTTATTTTCCCATTCTTTTATAGCATTTTTAACGCCCTCCGCGCCTTGCCAATATCTCTGATCTATTTTTTGTAAAAAACCAGGTTCATAAGCATCTCCAATTTGCTTTAATAACTCTTTCCATTTTGGAGTACCTTTTTTGGGGTCATAATTTTCAAAATATGCATTTAAAACTATATCCATGCCTATTTGTTTTTTCCCAGCATTTAAAAAATAATGCAAAGCTTCACGCTCTTTGTCATAAGACAACACTTTGTCGCCTGCAAATTCTTCGGCTAAAGTTTCAGTAATAGCTTCATTAAGCCAAGAGAAGTGACTATGTTTCATCTTTGATATTTTTTGATTTGGGAAGCCAAAATGTAAACCATCTCGTATTTCTTCAGCGTCAATAACTTCACCTTTTTGGGCAATAAGAGTGCTGCCACTTAAAAGATGCCAAAGTTCATGAATTAGAACATGTCTAGGGTTTTCTAGCTCATGATAAGTTTGAATTAAAACTTGGTTTTTTATGCGCTTTATACTTCCGCCTTGATGTGGTAAATCTGGATTAAAATAATCAGAGAAAACTATATCTGTTTCGGACAGTCTTTTTTTAGCAACTTCAATATCTAATGGTAATTTACCGTCTTTAACAGCAATTTCAACCTTATCAGTAAGCTCTTTTAACCAAGCTGGGCATTTTTCTGCAAAGTCTTTGAAGTTTTTTTCAAATTCTTCTATGTGTAATCTTATAAATCTTTCATACATTTCCGTGGGCATAAATTCGAAAATAGCTCTTTTGAGCGTATCTATTTCATCAAATTCGCCTCCAAATTTTCCGCCTAAAATATTAATGGCACTTTTTGCTTTTTCCTCAGCATCTTCATCTTCATCATCGCCCCAAAAAAAATCTACAATTGCCTGATAATTTGAATTATTTTCAAAATTCTGATGAGGGATCTTTGAAAAAGATCCTTTAAAAATTTCTCCCAAATATTCACTTCCATTTTCATCTATTAGTCTAAGTAGTTGCATCCTTGATTCTTCAATGGCTTCATTTATTTTTTCTTCTGGTGCATTCTTTTGACGAAGAGAATTTATGTTTTTAATAAAATCACTCCCAAAAACCTTACTTTTTACAATTCCTTCGCTTTCAAAAGACTCTCGGGCAGATTCCACTGCTTGTACATATTCCTCTGACTCAGGTGATATTTTTATTTTTTCCATATATTTACTTTATAACTTTATAAACTTGATAACTTTTAACTTATTCGTAGCGGAGGGCGTCTATTGGGTTAAGACGGCTGGCTTTAAGGGCCGGGTATAGGCCAAAAATTACTCCGGTTAATATTGATACTCCAATTGCCAATAAAACAGAGCTTATTGAAACCACAAAAGCCCAATCATATCCTAAATATTTCATTAATAAAGAAATAAAATAAGAAATAATAATACCAACGATAATTCCTACAATTCCACCCAAAAAAGTAAGAGTGCCAGCTTCAAGTAAAAACTGTTTCATTATTGCCATGTTACTTGCTCCAACTGCTTTTCGTAAACCAATTTCGCGAGTTCGTTCTGCAACTGTAGCAAGCATGATATTTAAAATTCCAATTCCACCAACTACCAAAGAAATCCCTGCCATTGCAGTTAAAAATAACCTTAAAGCATCGGTGATTGTGCTCAAAAGACTTATTGCATCAGCAATATTTCTTACTGTAAAATCTGCTTCTGATCCGGGTTGTATTTTGTGATTTTGGTTTAAAACCATAGTAACATCATTGATTGTCTCATTTACATTTTCAGTTTTATCAATTTTGATATTTATTACTGCTAAATAATTAATTCCCAAAAGTTGTTTTTGGCCAATTGACAAAGGAATAAAAACTTGGTCATCTTGATCTTGAAAAAATGTTGTACCCCTTTCGTCTATTACGCCAATAACTCTTAAGGGCACTCCTCCTGCTTGGGTCTGAGAAGCACTTTTCACTTTGATTATTTGGCCAATTGGATTTACTCCTGTGTTAGCAAACAGCTGTGTGTAAACAGAATAACCAAGCACTACTACATTTGCATTTCCATCTGCTTGTTGTTTATCAAAAAATTGGCCATCTTTCATTGAAAAATCAACAACATTTGGATATTCAGAATCACTTCCAACAAAATTTGTATCAATTGTTTTATTTTGCCAAGTTACTGAAGCAGCTCCTCTTACAAGAGCATTTACAGCTGTTGCGTGGGGAACTTGAGTTTTGCTTCGCAGGGTTTGTGCATCACGCTCTGTTAAAGTAGTTATCACAATTCCAAAAATTTGAGCTGGTGGGCCTTTTTCATTACTTTTACCTGGTTGTACTGATAGTAAATCAGATCCTAATTTTGTAACTTGTCCTAAAATCAAACTTTGGGCTCCAGCCCCCAAGGCAATAATAATAATAACTCCAGCTACTCCAATTACAATTCCCAATATAGTCAAAAATGACCTGCCTTTTCTGGCAAGCAAAGTTCTAATTACTAATTGTATAGTTCCCAAAAAATCCATAGTTTTTTACAGAAGCCCGGCATCAGACGCCCGGCATCTGTATTATTTTAAACCGTCATTGCGAGGAGTCCCGCCACAGCGGGACGACGTGGCAATCCAGTCGCCGTTGTCATTCCCGCGAAAGCGGGAATCCAGAGTTTATTTTTCTAAATGAGTATCATAGACTATTATTTTGTCGGCCTCTTTATCGTAAAGCATATTTGCCGTATTTATTTCTAAAAATTTGTCGCCAAGCTTTGTTTTTATTTCTTCCACTCTTTTTAATAAATTTTTATATTTCGATTCAGAATCTTGATCTAAAAATATTTTTTCTTTTAAGTCAAATAAATACATATCAAGTCTTGTTCCGTTTCTCCATTTTGAAACAAAATATGTTCTATCGTCGTCTGTATATTCATATCCTAATCCGTAGCCATTTTTATGTTCGTATCCTAATTGGAAATCTATGACCTCAACCCCCGATATTCCTTCTAAAAGTCTTTTTGTTTCTTCTAGGGAAACAAATTCTTTTGCTCCTCCGCTCATTCCTTCGTTATGTTGATAGCCTGGAATAGATTTTATGAAAAAAGTTTCATTTCCTATTTCAACCTTCATATAATAGGCACGTATAACTTTAGGGTTAGATTTTTTGTCTTTTCCTAATTTGTCAATAATTGTTATAGATAAATATCCATCCCGAAAAGTATCACCTATAGATAATTTGCCAGAATCCTTTCTCTCTTTTATTTCTTTATCAAGTTTTAAAAATGATTTAATTATTCCGGGATGCTCTCTTATCAATTGTTTAAATTCTTCTACATAAACTAAATCTCTCCCACTCTCTGGTTTTGAAGGATCGTCATTACTTAATTGTGGTTCTCTACTTTCTTGCATATTTTTTTGATTAACCGTGGTTAATATAGCTATTCTAATTATTTTTAGAATAGCATTCCACTATTCCTTGAGAATAGTGGAATAGAATTATTATAATGATTTTTAATAATTTATTAATAACTCTATATTTCCGCTTTCCCGCCTACGCCTACTGGCTTCGGCGAGGCGGGCGCGGGAGTGATAACCGCAACTATTTTTTCTTTCTATTTTTACCTAAAAGTTCTATTGCTTTATTTGTAAAAGCATCAAAATCTTTATCGGCTTTGCTCGGATTATTTAAACTTTTTTTGTAGTATTTATCATATTCTTTTTCTGCTAATTCTTTTGCTAACTCATGTGAAATTTTTCCTGCATCCTGTAAAATATTTTTATTATTTATTTGTAAAAATCCATGGAGCTTGCCAGTCCAATCTTTCATATACATTGGAATCCTTTGCATCGCTTGACCTTCGGCAAAAACAAGATATTGTTCTATAAGGTTATTTAAAACAAGAAGCTCGTGTTCGGTTAAGTAATTTTTAGCAATTACAATTTCTTCTTTTGTTGGTTTGTTTCCTCTAAAATTTGTGAGCCCCAAGTTTAGTTTTTTGCTATCAACTCTATTTGCAACTATTTCTGCTGCAGTTTGTCCTGAAATTGCATAATGAACTTTATTTTGTACTGTTTTAAAAAATAAAATACTTTTTTCATCTGTTGGATCATAATCAACGCTGGTTGCATAAATGTCGGTAATTTTTCTATAAAATCTTTTTTCCGAAGTACGAATATCAGAAATACGGCGGGTTAATTCTTCAAAATAATCAAATGGCAAATCTGGATTTTTTAGCCTTTCATCATCTATTACAAAACCTTTAACAATATACTCTTTTAATTTCTGCGTAGACCAAATTCTAAATTGCGTGCCACGCAGTGATTTCACTCTATAACCTACTGAAATAATGACATCAAGATTATAGTAATTTGTTGGCTTTGTAGAAAATTCGGAAATTCCGAATTTTCTCATTGTTTTCTCTAAAATAAGCTCTTTTTCTTCATAAATATTCTGAACATGTTCGTTTATTGTAGATTTTGCTTTATCAAAAAGCTCGGCCATTTGGTCTTGTGTGAGCCAAACGGTCTCGTCTTCTATTTGCACTTCAACCTTAGTCTGGCCATCCTCAGTTTTATAAATAATTATTTGTGATTTTGGGCTTTCTTTATCCATAATAAATTTATTTTATAAGTTCTTTGTCGGGTTGGGCGATGGTGCGGTTCAAAACTTTTTCGTCAGCTACAATCATTCCATCTTTTACGCGGATTATACGTTTGGCGTGGTTGGCGGTGTCGGTCTCGTGAGTAACTAAAATAATTGTTTTGCCTTCGTTATTTAGCTTTTGCAAAATTGCCATAACTGTATTTCCAGATTTTGAATCCAAATTCCCGGTGGGTTCATCGGCAAACAAAACAGCTGGTTCATTTACTAGAGCGCGAGCGATAGCTACTCTTTGTTTTTCTCCACCAGAGATTTGGTTTGTAAAATATTTTAATCTATGAGAAAGTCCCACAGAGGCCAAAGCTTTTTCTGCTAATTTGTCATAATCTTTTCTTTTGCTATAAATAAGCGGTAACTTTACATTGTCTAAAACAGTTGTACGAGCAAGTAAATTAAAAGATTGGAATACAAATCCTATTTTTTCATTTCTTAAAACAGCTAAATAATCATCATCAAAATCTTTAGTGTCTTTGCCTTCAAATTCAAAAACACCAGAAGTTGCTCTATCTAAAAAGCTTAAAATATGCATCAATGTTGATTTGCCAGATCCAGAAGGTCCCATAATTGCTACAAATTCTCCTTCATTTATTTCAAAATTTACATCATGTAAAACATGCGTGATAACTTCGTCGTTTACATAATTCTTTTTTAAATTTTGTATTTTTATTAGTGTCATAAAAATTAAGGTTTTAAATAAGTAACAACTTCTTGACCGTCACTGATACCAGATAGAATTTCGATTAATCCGCCGTCTGCTTGAAGCCCTGTCTTAACTTCTACCTCAGAAAATGTTTTAAGTTTTGAATCTGTGATTACTCTAATATACTTTTTATTATTTTTATTTATAACCGCTAAAGATGGAACTGCTAGGACATTATCTTTTTTTGCCACCACAATTGTCATGTTAACTGTCATGCCAGGCTTTACTTCAGGTATGTTTTCTAAACCTCCTTTTATACTGTAATTTACAACTCCAGAAATTACAGTTGATGCTGGATCTATTGTTAAAACTGTTCCAGTAAAATGTTTATCAGGCCCTAATGCGTCAAAAGTATAATCAATTGTTTGCCCCACTTTTAATGAAGCAATGTTTGCTTCTGATACATCAGATTCTGTGTGTAAACTTGAAATGTCTTGCAAAATCATAACTTTAACCGTAGCTGTTGCTAATTGACCAATCTTAGTATCAACTAAAGTTATAGTTCCAGAAATAGGAGCTGTTAAAACAGTATTGTTTAAAGTTGCTCTAGCTGAAGCAACTTGTCCTTCTGCTGAAAGCATTTGAGCTTTATATAAATCAATATCTTCTTTTCTGGCAGAGGCTTTTTTAAGTGTTAATTGACTTTCTGCTTTTGTTAGAGCTAATTTATAAGAAAAAATGGCTTGCTGTGAATTAGTTATATTTATTGTTGCTGTATTAATATAACCTCTTTGAGTATCTATTGATGTTTTGTCTGTGGATGTTACCCTCGAATTATATATACCTTCATCTACTGTATCTCTAATGATTTTTAAAGCTTCGGAGGAACTATTTAATGCTTTTTGTGTTTCAGATAAAGCTGTATCAATGTCATAATTTTTTTGACTTGCCCTAGCTTTATCTAAATTAGATTTGACTATTGTTAAATTTTGAGAAATTATATCTTTACTGTTTTGGAATCTTATACCCTCTTGATCTGCTGATGAAAAATAAGTATCTTTAATTGTTGAAATTGTAGTAAATGAATTATAAATTTTAATATAAGCATCTTCTAAATATGTTAGAGCATCTCCATAAGCATTGCTTAGGTCTTGTTTTGCAGATGTAACTGTGTCTTCATATACTTTTATATCTTCAGCTGTAGATCCTGCAATAAGTTTTTCATAATTTGCTTTTGCTTGTGCAAAAGAGCCTTCAGCAATTATTAAATTAGCTTTAGCTATTGATTGGTCTAAAATTGCTAAGGTTTGTCCGGAATAAACTTTGCCCCCTTCTTTTACTAGAACTTGTCTTACAATTCCAGAACCTTGAAAGCTTAAATCTAGACTAACTCCACTAACAACTTGTCCAGTTGTTAAAACAGTTTGTTCTAAATTTTGCAAGGTTGCTTTGGTTGTTTGTATTGAGCTTAAGTCTTTGCCTCGTCCAAAGATTAACCAGCTTATACCCGCAATAATTAAAATTATTATAACTGTCCAGATTATTTTTTTCTTTGACCATTTTCTTAAAAATTTTGAAAGATGTATTTTCATAGTTTTGTATAATTAATTGATATTTTGTAATTATACCATAAATACGTAATAATTAAAAGTTTAATTTTAGTATATTTATTTTGACTTTCAGTAAAAAAATGCTATATAATTAGATAAGGAAAATATATCGGGGTGTAGTGTAACGGTAGCACGAATCGTTTGGGACGATTTAGTCTGGGTTCGAATCCCAGCACCCCGACAAGTTTGTCATTTTATATATTGTATTGAACCTGTATCTTTAGTATGTTATAATATAGTTGTATGTACAATTAAACAACTATAAAAAATGAAAAGCTTAAAAGAAAAATCTATAAATTATAGGAAAAAAGGTTATTCCTATAATATGATTAATCAAAAATTAGGAGTAAGCAAAAGCACTTTGAGTAATTGGCTTTGTAAAATTCCCTATTCTCCGAATAAAAAAGTTATAGAAAGGGTTGGATTGGCTAAATTAAAATCTGCTTCATTTAAACATAATCAAAAAATACAAGAAATATCAGAGATGAAAATTGTAGCAGAAAAAGATCTTGGTAAAATTACAAAAAGAGATTTATGGATGTTGGGGATAGGTCTTTATTTAGGTGAAGGGAGTAAGTCAAATGAAATAACGAGGTTCTCTAATTCTGATCCTGAAACAATAAAAATTATTGTAAATTGGTTTAAAGAAATTTGTAATTTAAAAAATGAAAATTTAAATCCCTTTGTTCATATATATCCAGATAATGATATTAAAAAAGTTATAAATTATTGGTCAAAGATAGCTGGTATTCCTAAAAAACAATTTGGTAAGACATATATTGATAAGAGAATTAATAAGTCAAAGGTTAAAAAAAATGTTTTGCCGTATGGCACGCTTCATTTACACATAAAGTCTTATTCTAAAAAACAATTTGGTAGAAGACTACATAGACGAATAATTGGCTGGATAGAAACAGCCACAGAACAAATAAATGCGGGTATCGTATAACGGCTATTACCCAACTTTTCCAAAGTTGTGACAGGAGTTCAACTCTCCTTACCCGCTCATAGTAAAAATAGGAATTTTTTCGACTCGAATACTTTGTAAAAATGTAAAGCATCCAAGCCGGGTAATTTCGGTTTATTTTATTATTAAAATAGAAGAATAAATTTATGGAAAATTTAAATGAAAAAGTTTGGTACAGATTATTAAAAGTTGTTTTCATAATTACCTTTATATTGATTCAAATTATTGGAGTTGGTGCTATATGGTCATCATTAAAATACGAAAAATCAGAAGTGGCTCTATATTTTGAATGTTATTATACTAGTAAAGAGATTTCTCCTGAAACCTGGAATAATTATAGGAATTCTGGCACAAACATAACCATGCACGAAATGTGCGGAGATAATCTCTCAGAAGAAAATTCTCGAGCACTTGATGCGGGAAAATGGATTTATCAAGATAAATATAATGTAAAAACATTAGTTGGTTTTTCATTATTAACTTTTTTAGTAATAAGTTTTATCTTCTGGCTAATTTCAAGAGTATCTTTATATATATATGCAAAGGATAAGTTTTTCTCTGGAAAAATGATAAACGAGATAAGAAAGGCTATTCCAAAAAAAATAAACGATTCTTTGTCTTGGATAATATTATTACCACTTGGTTTGTTGGCATGGATTTTTGGTGGAATATTCGGGTTGGCTGGTGGAATAGCTGGAGAAATTGGTGGAGTAATAGCAATCATAATGGGCATGGTAGATTTAATAAGAAAGGTTTTTGTTAAAAAATAAATTTATGGGGATATTTAAAAATATTTTAGGTTATTTCCCAGAGAAACATACTCGAGAAGACGTTGAAAAATTAGAAAGAATGGTAGGAGACGCTTTTAGGTCAGTATTGATGGAAGCCAAGGATTTTATTGATAATGACTTTGATTCGGGACTTGCTACAAAGGAAGAAAAGCAGAAAGAACTGGATTTTCTCATAAGTTTACAATATAAATTTTTTAAACTTGAAAAGAAATTTCATAAAGACCCATGGGAAAGAGTAAAAATAGCAGAAGAATGGTTGGAATATTTCAGACAAGAAAGTGTGGTTAGGATGGAAGAAATTCAAAAGAGATTTGATAAATTATTGGAAGAATAAATCTATTCTACGAAATCGTGGAATTGTATTCGCTCAGACATGTTTGAGCGAATATAACAATAGCTGGCAGATTTGTTTGCTATTTTTTTACAGCAAAAAGCCACTCCCCAGAGAGTGGTTTTTTCGTTCTAGTTAGTAGTTTGTAGTAAATACTGTTGGCCAAGTGTAGCTTAAATTTCCATCAGCATCAGTTGCTTCAATTATGTAATAATACATTGTATGAGGTGAAAGATTTTGTAATGTTACATAATGACTTGTTTGAAATGAGGTTGTTTGTGCTGTTGCTGTGCCACCAATAATTGTTGGCTTTGAATAACTGTTTACAGCTTCTGCCAATTGAAATTGATATGGGCTATAGTAAACTTTTGCTACAGTATTTTCATTTGTTGCCCAGTTTACATTAGCACTTGTATTATTTGTGCTTGTTGATACTGAGTATATTGTTGGAGCAATTGTGCTATTTGTGGTTCCTCCAACTAATGCAACTCCAGACATTATTAAGCTATTAATTTTTGCTAATGTTTGAGGTCCTACTCTGCCTACTTGATCAATCCCATAAGCATTTTGAAAATTCATAACAGCTGATTTGGTTAATGGGCCAAAATATCCAGTAACTTTACCTTGAGGATAAATACTTGGACTTGAGGCAAGAAAAGTTTGTAAGTTGGTAACATTACTTGAGGTTTGTCCATAGTCTAATTGGCTAGTTAATAGGTTAAAATTGTAAGCTTGCGAAAATCCTACAGACAATAACGAAATAGCTAAAACTAAAGCTGAAGTTGTGACGATTGTTTTTAAATTTGTGTTCATATATTTGTTTTTATTTAATTTTTTCTTTTTGCATAAATTCGACCTTATTAATTTATTTATGCCTTATGTAACGATGCCGTAGTTATGCTCAGTATATTACAGCCTGGCATGGCAATGATATTTTTCCTAAAACTTATTGCTTTGACGTCTTTAATAATGCTTTCGGCAATAAGAAGTTCAAGAAATATTACTGACGAAATTAAGGCAAAAAATCCTGATGGAGTTATTATTGCTATGACTAATTCTTCTATAATCAAACTTGCTAGGATCAATAAATTGCCTAAAATATATTCAATTTGCGTTGTTAATATAAAGAGTAAATTATTTATCATATCTTATTAATTTGTGAGGATTTTTTTATTATTTGATTTGCTAATCTCTTTAGAAATATTTTCCCAATGGCACCTTAGCTCTTCTACAAATTCAGCTATTTCTTCTTGGCTTATATTTTTTAGAACTTTGTATTTGTCTGAAACTTCTTGTATTATTTTGTGATAAGTTTCTTGGGTTACTTCAGTTAAATTTTCTATTTGTTCTAAAATTTCTCCTCTTGCTTTAAGTGACCATGCTTTGACTTTTCTTTGATTTTTCTTAGCATTTTTTGATCCATATAAAAGATATGCTCCAGTTCCTGCTCCGATTAAAGTTGCAATGCCTGCCCCAGCTAATATGCTTTTTAAAATAATATTGTTTTTCATAAGTTTTGTTTTATTTAATTATTTTTTTAATAAATGATAATGAATGCATAATAGCAGAGGCAAATATTGTTTGGCTATATTTTGCTTTGGCTCTTATGTTATCTATATTTTCTGCGACCTTTTCTATTTGATTTTCAGTTGTATCTATTAATGACTTTAAGCTTGATGCTAATAACCAAAAAATATATGTGATAATAATCAAAAAAATACTTAAAACCGTAAATAAAACATTTGTAATAATTGTTGTGTCCATATTTTTTTAGTCTTGCAAACCCTATGCCGTTGTTTTGCCAAACATCTTACAAGTCTTTTGCAGGGGAGTAAAAGGCTTGACAATAAAACATATAAATGCTATAATTAATATATAGTGAATTTCCCAGTTTTGAGGGCATGGCAGTGGCAAGCCGTTCTCTCTACTCTTTCCGATTAGGAGGATTTGCCATGAAGCGTTTCACTCGAGACCGTTCATAAAAGTGTGTCTAGCGAGTGTATAATCTTTTAATTATTTGTGGTTTTTTTAATTGTTTTGTTAAAATATTGATAGTTAGTTACTGGATATTTCATATAGTTTTTTTCTTCAAATTCTT